>JAQCEV010000123.1 GCA_027618515.1 Chloroflexota bacterium
CGAGTGGCGGAGAGAGCGGGATTCGAACCCGCGAGGGTTTTATCCCTGCACGTTTTCAAGACGTGTCCGTTCAACCGCTCCGGCATCTCTCCGTGCGCTTAGTTTACCCCCATTGCCCCGCGTTCCGTGAGTGGAGGGTGCGTGATAGCAGTAGGCAGTCGCTCGTGCTATCGTGCGCTCGTGTTCACCAGCGCCCTAAAGCGTGGAGGTAGGAATTGAAGCAAGCCGCCGTAGACGCCGTTATGGAAGGTCTGAAAACGGCCGGTGTTGATTTCATATCCCTGCTGCCGGACTCAGACTTCTCGCAACTCCAACGCGTTGCCAGTGAGGACGACGCCTTAGAGTACGTGCCCGTCAGCACGGAGTCCATCGGAGTCGGCGTGTGCACGGGAGCGTGGCTTGCAGGCAAGCGCCCTGCGCTGCTGATCCCCACGTCCGGCCTGCTGGTCGCTTCGTGGCCGCTGACGAGCATCAACATGGCGTGGGGAGTGCCGTTGCTTCTGCTGATCCCGTACCGTGGCGACATCGGCGACGCTTTCTGGATGAGGGGGCCGTACAAGGACACGACCGAGCCGCTGCTCGACGTGCTGCGGATCCCACATACGGTGGTATCCAAGATCGAGGATCTGTCCGGCGCCATCGTGGACGCGTTCGGATCCACCATCTCATGGCAACGCCCGGTTGCGGTTCTACTAACCGGGGAGACGATCAAGTGAAGCGCTACGAAGCCCTGCAGCTGCTCGCCGCGTCCATCGCTGAAGACACCATCGTCGTGGCGAACGTCGGGCCGATCTCTCGCGAATGGAACGCGCTGCGTCCATCCGAAGCGAACCTGCTCCAGGTGAATCTCGGCCTCTGCTCCGCCGTTGGGCTGGGCATCGCAAAATCGCTACCGCACCGCAAGATCGTGCTACTCGATGGCGACGGCAATCTGTTGATGAATCTGGCCAGCCTCGCGGACGCTGCTAACCAGCTACCGCTGAATCTGGTGCACATCGTTCTGGACAATGGGGCGTACGAAGGCGGCGGTGGCCTGCCGTCAGTAACGTCCAAGCGGACTGATCTGGCACTAGTAGCGTTGGGCGCGGGCATCGAGCACTCACGCACAGTGGACGCGCTGGAAGATTTCGACGTGGCCACGCGAGAGGCGCAGGGATCGCCAGGCCACTGGTTCATAGCCGCGAAGGTGGATACGGGAAGCGTCCCCGATCTGCCCACCCAGACCATGGACGGCCCCGAGGCTAAGTACCGTTTCGCTCGCTATATCGAGAGCAGCGAGGGCATCCAGGTTCTTCGGCCTCGTTACACGCATATCTAGTTAGCGCAGGCTAACCCTGGCTGGCGTAGAATCTGGCCGCGACGCCCAGGAAGGCGCGCGACCCCCGAGACCCGAGGAGGGATCATGGCGACTGCTGCAGAGATCAATGAGTTGAAAGAGAAAGTTGCTGAGGCATGCCGAGTGCTGGCGCGCTTAGACCTGACCCGCGAGCCCGCCGGGCACGTGAGCGCACGCATCCCCGGCACCGACCATATGTTGATCAAGGCGCGTGGCCCTAGAGAGTCCGGCGTGCGATACACGACCCCTGACGATATCGTCGAGGCCGACATGGAAGGCAACATCATCGGCCTTCCTGAAGGATTGGCTTCGCCCCGAGAGATCTTCATTCACACTTGGATGTACAAGAAACGCCCGGAGATCGGCAGCGTTATCCACATCCACCCGCCGATGGTCGTGACGTTCACGGTCGTCGACAAGCCGTTGCTGCCGATCTACGGTGCCTACGACCCAGGGAGCTTGCGCCTGTTGCTGGACGGCGTTCCGCTGTACGACAAGAGCGTGCTGGTGAACAACGACGAGCTTGGCGAAGAGTTGGCGGACGCGATCCAAGACAAAGAGATCATCATGATGCGCGGACACGGCGTCACTGCTGTGGGACCGGACCCGGCGGGTGCAGGCATCAATGTTATTCTGCTGAACGAGATCGCTGAGATGAACTACAAAGCGCGGCTCATCGGAGAGCCCCGCCCGATCTCCGACGAAGATATCGCATCATTCAAATCGGCGGGCAGGCGAACCGGTGCAGCGGGCGGCGGGTCGGCCTGGGAGACATATCGGCGCATGGTTGACGCTTAGTCTGCGAAGGCAGGCAGGCAATCCAGCACCGCAATCTAGGAGGAAATCATGGCAAAACTAGTACTAGTAGAGGCGTGCTCCCACACGCCATTCCTTTTCACGGAGCCATCGAAGTGGAACGTGATCCGCAACGCGCGGCCCACCTCTGAGAAGAACCCGTGGACAACCGAAGAAGAGAACCAGGCGATGTGGGACCGCACCCGCGTTGCCTTTGACGTTCTCAAGCAGAAGATGGAGGAGGCCAAGCCTGACGTCATTCTTTGCTTCGGCGATGACCAGATCGAGCAGTTCGAGTTCTCCAACTTCCCTGGCTTCGCCATCTTCGTCGGCGAGGACTACGAGGGGTACAAGACCTTCGCACGCCAGGGATTCGTCCCCGGTGCCCGAAAGGGATTCACCGAGAAGACCCCAGAGACGTGGGTGAAGGTTCCCGCGAACGCGGCATTCGCGAAAGAGGTCGCGGTGGGACTCGTTCGGCGCGACTTCGATCTGTCATTCATGACGGAAGAGGCGAACAAGGAACACGGCATCGGCCACGCATTCCTGCGTCCGATGAGCAACATCGTGCCCGACTTCAACATCCCGACGATCCCGTTCTACATCAACTGCTTCTACGGCCCTCAGCCGAGCGCCAACCGCGTGTACAACCTGGGTCGTGCGGTACGAGAGATCATCGAGAACTCGGACAGCGATCTTCGTGTCGCGGTGTTCGGTTCCGGTGGCCTGTGGCACACGCCTGGAAACCCTGAGTCGTACCTCAACGAGGAGTTCGACCAGGAGAGCCTGAACTGCGTGAAGTCCGGTGACGCGAAGGCGTTCGCCGATCACTTCGACCGCTACCTCACGGAGCCTATCGACAACTATGCCAGCGGTACGTGGATCGACGGTGGCACGGGCATGTACAACGGCATCGGCAGCGGTACGGGCGAGACTCGCAACTGGATCGCGGCAGCGGCCGTCGCGGATGGCACTCCTGGGACTGTGGTCGACTACGTGCCGATCTACTCATCTCCCTGTGGCGCGGGCTTCGCGTACTGGGAGTTCGACTAGACGCCGATCCCGCGTTCCATAGCAGGTTCACTAGAAGATCGGCGGCCCTCGCAACACAGCAGTTGCGGGGGCCGTTTTGCGTAACGCGCGACACCCGAACTGCACCTCACCCGACGATGACGGCATCCAACCCTGTGACCACAGCAAGCGGCTGTGAGTACTGGTGGAGGAGGCGGAGGATATGGAACTTACGAACTCGAACCTGGCACTTTGGGCCTCGCTACTCGCAGGGCTGGTTGGCACTGCGACGATGACGATCTCCAGCGCTACTGAGGCTGCATGGACGCAGCGCGGGGATTCCCCGGCGCCAGGAGTTGCCCTTCTCTGGCCATTCAAGAAGTTGTTTGGGCTGAACGTGGAGGGGCGGGCGCTGTTCGCGATTGCAGTGCCGGCGCATTACATCATCGGAGTCTCCTGGGGCGCGGCGTGGTGGCTGCTGATCGACGTGGCTGAGCTTGGCTTGCTGGCAACGACGTTGATCTTCGCGGCGGTGGTCTGGGTGTCTGCGGTGCTGATGCTGAAGATCACGGGAATCGCGCCTTGGCCGTGGACCTGGGGCATCAAGTACAACATCTACGATTGGACCCACCACACGGCGTACGTCGCGGGGGTGTTGGGTACCTGGGTGCTCGTGGAGCAGATCGCTCAGAGCGTGTAACCAGGATTCGACTCCTGCCCCTTCTCAGGCATCAGCCACGCTGGAGAAGGCGCCTTCGTAGAAAACGAGCGGGCGTCCCTCACGCACCTCTAGCTCTTCGACTTCAGCGATGAAGACGATGTGGTCGCCAGCTTCGATCGCCTGCACGACGCGGCAGTCCATCACTACGAGGGAATCGTTGAGGCCGATGGTGCCGCTCGGGAATACGGAGTGGTCCGAGGGCAGTTTCTCTCGATCCGCGCCGGTAGCTTTGGCGAAGAAGGTGGCCAGTTCGGCGTCCTCTTCACGGAGGAAGTTGACGCCGAAACGACCATCCCGGGTGATGTTCCCGCAAGTCGAGCTAGCTGTGGCCATGCTCAATTGAAGCAGCAGCGGATCCAACGACACGGACGACACCGCGTTGGCAGTGGTGCAGTAGGGCGCCCCCTGCTCGGTGTGCGTGGTCACGATACTCACACCGGTAGGGAATTTGCCCCATGCGTTCCTGAACTCCCCTGACGAAGGACTCAAGACTGGGCCTCCAGATCCTCGATGAATGCGTTGAACGATCCCGAGGCCTTCGTGTAGTCGTACTGTGCGAAGCGGAGTTGTCGTAGGCGTACGACATCCCCGTTGAAGTAGCGCTCATAGAGGGTAGAGCGGGAGCCGAATTCCGTACCGATCAGATCCCACACGATCCGGAACAACCGTACTTTGTTATAGGCCGGGATCTTCGCGCCCTGGAAGTATTTGTCGGTGTACGGCTTGATGTCGCCGGTCATGTCCGCCTCGGTGGGCGTGAGCATGAGCCCACCTGCGGCCATCTGCTGAAGGATGGAGGCGACCCGCGCGTACATGTCGGGCCAGTTGTGACGCATGGCGATGCAAGGCTCGGGGGCGAGCCAGATGCCTTCGCCGGGGCCAGCGCTTGCATCGGCCTCCGCCGCACGAAGGTAGGCCCGCGCGGTCTCAGCAGTGTCGATCAACTCTGCCATCTTCTCTTGGATGTGTGCGAAGCCACCGATGCCGATCGACTCGGTGAGCTCCTTGCCGATACCGACGATGAACTCAAGCTTAGCGACGTTCCGGAGCATGACCTGCTGCATGTACTGGCGCCACATGGGGACGCCTGTGACCAGCTTGTTGTGGAGATCCACGTCGTCGTAACTGAAGACGCGATCCCAGGGGATCAACACGTCGTCGAACACGACAAGGGCATCCATCTCGTCGTACTGACCAGAGAGGGGGGCGTCGTAGAGTGGCTTTCCTGAATCGAAGCTAGACCGGCAGATCATCTTGAGGCCAGGCGTCGCAACCGGGATGGAGAAGCCGAGGCAGAAGATGTTCTCGTCGGGGCGAGCGGGACGGTACGGGGGACAGAAGAGCTCGTCGGCGAAGGGGGCGAGCGTGGCGAGAAGCTTGGCACCACGGACGATCAGGCCTTCGGGCGTGGCCTCTACGATGCCGGTGGCCACGTAGGGGTCGGGCTGCTCCGTGAGCGCCGCGCCTCGGTTGACCTGGGGGTGGCCGAAGGCGTGCGTGAGGCAGAGGTCATTCTCGCGGATGTACTCGTGGTACTTGATGAGGTTCTCGCCGAGACGGGGATCGTTGGCACCGAATTGATCGGCCATCTGGCGAGCCGCCGTTACCTGAACGTTCACGTAGTCAGGGGTGCGACCGAGCATCCCGTGGGCGTAGTCAGCGACGATCTCGAGCGCGCGGTGGCGTCGGGCCAGGTCCGCTTGGTCTTGCGGGATCATGTACGAGATCGCGACGGGCTCTCCGGAAGATGGCGAGGTGAAGGTCATCTCGTCGGTGTATTTGGGGTCGTGCTGGAGGTCGTAGACCTTCGCAAGCGTCTGCGCCATGCGGGCGAAATGGGGGTGGGTGGTCACATCCGTGACGCGCTCACCTTCAAGGTAAATCTCGCGTCCGTCCTTGAGACCTTCTAGGAATTGCTTGCCTGTACGTATCGCCATGAGTCACCGATTTCAGAGGTTCGTTTTTGGTTCGCTCTGGAGATCGGGCGTAAGTCCGATCTGAGGCCCAACGTTAGCGGACGGAGCATCGGGGAGCAAGGAGCCTACAATGCCCGCGCGCCGTGAGAGGCGCATTGGAATTGGAAAGGGCATCTATCACTATGACCGACTCGTTCACCGTATCCCGTGTGCTCCCGGCTACTCCCCAGCAGATCTACGAGGCGTGGCTCGGCACCGACGACCACAGCGAGATGACGGGCGCTTCCGCGACGTGCGATCCCAAGGTGGTTGGGGCTTTCACCGCTTGGGAGGGGTACATCGAGGGCACAAACGTTGCGCTGGAGCCGTTCGGCCGCATCGTGCAACGCTGGCGCACGTTGAAGTTCCCGGACGATGCGCCGGACTCGCTCCTGGAGATCGTGCTGGAGGCCTCGAATGGGGGCACGATCATGACGATCAATCACAGTGAGATTCCAGAGGGGCAGGGCGACTCCTACAAGGTGGGGTGGAGTGATCATTACTTCGAGCCTATGACTGCGCACTTTCGTTTGGTTTATTGAGGTCTGCGCGGGTACGGGCGCGTGGTTGATGGCGAGCCGGGATGTCCCGGGCTCGATTCTGGGCGGGTCGTGTAGCAAGTCGGGGCCGAGCCCTCGGAACTCATGGACTTCGTCCGCCGGACTAAAGGTCGCGCGGCGCTCCAGGTGTGCAGGCGACCGCTGCGCACGGCCAACGTTTCTACCATCCCCCTGCCCCCCGGCAGAGGAGTGCCTCTGCACACCCGGACGGGGGACGCGAATGCACTGCGCATACGGCGACAAGGAATCGGGAGGGTGTGGGTTCCATCGCCCTTGGCCTCTCGTGTGTCGTTGTCCAGGAAAAATGTCAGAGCTTACTGTTCAGCGATTTTGTCAGTAGGGTGTCTCTTGTGTTC
>JAQCEV010000021.1 GCA_027618515.1 Chloroflexota bacterium
GGAACAGATGGCTAGGAAAACACCGGTCGTACTCTAGGAATCTTTGGACCTAATACGGGGGGCAGGTCAAGACCAATCGTTGGGGACTCCGAATGCGCGCTCGTACATCTCTCCCTGAACGACCAACGATTCAGCGCTATAACGGGGAGCCCTCTCGCCGCTGATGCCACTCTTGCTGTAGTAATTTTCGCCTGAGACCTCGCCTGCGATCTCGATGGTGTTGGTTCCCTCGCGCGGATCAGTGCTCGTCCACGTACTCTCGAACCTGAACGACGGCGCGGTCTCCATAGCATGGCGTACGTCTTCGAGGAGTTGCGCCGCTGGAGGTGGCTCAGGCGTACCGCCACACCCCACGAGCGTTGCGGTGAAGAGGGCGAGCGCTGTTATCGCAAAGCGTTGCATGCCGCTACTCACCCTCCGCGCTGACCAGCCGTAGCCCGACGGGCAGCGGCGGATTCGCGATGAGTGCAGCGACGACCTGCGCGTCGCCCGCCGTGAAATCCCCGTTGACCTGGCCTGAGCCTGCCAAGATCGGCGAGCTGACGACGGCCGAGACCAGCGTTTCGCCGTCCAGCACGAACGCCAACTGGTCGGGCGCGCCTCCAGTGACGTTAGTGTCGAACAGGCGTGTGGTGAGGTCCACGAGGGCTACGGCAGTGGCGCGAGTCATCTCGAAGATCACTACGGGTTGGTCCGTGACGGAGTTCTTGCTGGACGACGCGCTGGCGATGCTCGCGTTCGTGAGGCGCGTGGGCTTGTCCACGTACGCGCCATCGACATCACACGGGAAACTCTCGCACTACCGCTCGACGATTTCGAAGAGGCCTTTGGGCGTGGCGAGCGCGACCGCCTCTCTACCCTCAGCGTGTGGGCAACCAGACGAAGCTCAACCTGACCCACGCTAACCCACTCCAAGTGGCTTCCCCCGGGGATGGCGCGAAGGCGTTGATCCAGGATCGCGATAGTCGCGTCCCACTCGTTCGGGGTCACGGAATCGGTGGCTTCCAAGAGGAGCTTGTAGTCCACATCTTCGCCGCCAGGGCGTGGCGTCGGCGTTGGCTCGCGCGGCGTCACGTCTGGCGGCACCGTGACGACGATATCGGCGTCGTAGTCGAAGATGCGCCAGGTCGCGAGTTGGTTCTGCGGGCCGGATGTGGGGCCGTTGGGGCCGCTCTCGTAAGTGGCGATACCAAAGTCGGTCTTTGTTTCAATCTCCAGCAGCCGCGAGGTCTGTGGGTCGACCCTTGCTGTCCAGACGGTGACCGGCGTTATTGAGAACGGGCTAGGCTCGGGGCTGCCAATGCGAGGTGGATAGGATCCGGTCAACAGCCACGAGTCGTTTTCAGATCCCGTGCTGACCGCGAGTTTCTCAAGGTCTTCGGGAGGCATGAATGCGTTGCGCATGGATCCGCCGCGTTCTTTTAGTTCGGCGTAGTCCATGGATGATGGTTTCCAGTTTTCTGCGGTCGGATCCGGCCAGTCGTCGGGGAATCCAATGGTGCGTGCGTACATCACTCCCGCAACGACCAACGATTCGGCTGAGCGAAATGGTGCAGGGGATTCGGCGAGATCGCTTCGGGAGTAGATATCCTCGCCTGATATGGCCCCGGTAATACGGTTTGTTTGGGTTCCGGTGTTCGGATCAGTGAACGTCCACGTGGTCTCGAACCTGAACGATGGCGCGGACTCCATCGCCACGCGCACGTCTTCGACAAGCTGCGCGGCTGACGGGGGCTCAGGCGTACCACCGCACCCCGCGAGCGTTGCGGTGAGCAGGGCGAGCGCTGCCATTGCGATACGTTGCATATCGAGGAGTATGCCACAGGGCGGCGGCAACCAGGCTCCGGGTTATGTGGACTCTTCCACCAGCGCCTTCAGCAACGTGCGATGGCATCGCGACTCGTCCTTGCAGCCGCAGATGACGGTGACCGTCTCGTTGGCCGAGCGCTGACGCAGAGCGTCGAGCGCGGCTATCGACTCAGGCCGCGTGGCCATCTCGTGCCGGTAGCGTCGCTCGTACTCCGGCCAGTCGATGGCCTCGGTTCGATAGTCGGCGAGTAGCTCGCGGGTGGGGGCCAGGCCACGCTCCCAAGCGTCCACGCGATCCTTGCGGACGCCGCGTGGCCAGTAGCGCATGGTCAGCAGCCGATGGCCGTCCGCTGGCTCGGCTGGCTCGTAGATGCGTTTGGTGAGGATGGGCATGGCTTAGACTCCTGTCTGCCCGATTCGGCACATGCCTATGCGTGCGAGTGCTCATGTGCGCTAGGGTGCGCTGATGCGTGCTCGCCCTCGCGTAGAGCAAGAAACCCAGCGTACGGCGCCTCTGCGAGTTCCCGGGCATGGTGTTCCGGCTCGCAGGCGGCCCCCACCCAGACCGACCCGTTCTCGAAGAACTCCTTCTTCCAGACCGGCACGATGTGCTTGATGCGATCGACCGCGTACTGGGTGGCCAGGAACGCTTCCAGGCGATGCGGGGCACCCGCCGCAACGATGAGGCTGACATCGCCGATCTCCAGGCGACCGACCCGATGGCGCGCGGCCATGGACGGCACGCCGAAGCGGCTGGAAGTCTCTTCGAGGATCTGCGTCAGCACCTTCGTCGCCATGCGCTCGTCGGTCTCGTACTCCAGGTGCAAAACGCTCTCGCCGCCGGTCTCGTTGCGCGTCGTGCCCTCGAACGTGACGATCGCGCCGTTGAAATCGCGGCGTACGGCGTCGGCCATCTCACGCGCGTCCACCGTCTCATGCACGACACGCACATCGACTCCGCCGCTGACTGGCGGGTACAGGGCGACCTCGTCGCCATCGTTGAGTGGGTACTGCGGATTCGCGAACTCGTCGTTCACGGCTATCAGGTGAGGCTTGAACGACGCTGGCAGCGCAGGGATGTCGGCCATCAGCTGGACGATCAGCTCAGCGACCGTGCCCCCATCGGCGATGGTCACGTCGACGTGGCTGGTCCCGGCCTGTTCGCGGTAGGAAGCGTAGAGACGCACGTGGATGTTCATGCGGCGATTATAACGAGCGGCGTCTGCTGCCGACGGATGCAACACGAAAGAAGGCCCCTGCAACGCCGGGGCCTTCTCGTTGTTACGCGTTCGCCTCGTTCGCTTAGAGGCTGGTGACGTACTTGTAAAGCGCGTCCAGGGACTCATCGTCAAAATGCCTGAACGCTTCCCATGGCATCTCGTCGGACAATTGCTCTCCGCCAGGTGTTACACCCGTCCGTATTGCCGTGACGAAATCTTCGGCTTGCCAGCCGATAACGCCTCGCAAGCTCGGGCCTTTAGGCAGCAGGCCACCAGCGCCGCCCTCCAATGTGTCGCCGTGGCATATCGCGCAATCCGCGAATGCAGCTACGTACTCGCCATACGCGATCGTGGGGCCTTTGGGTACGAGGGGTGGCGGTACGTTGGTGTCTGGCTGATCCTTAAGCGGGAGCATACCCAGAGTCGCGAAGGCGTAGGCGAGCGCGCTGAGCGCCTGCTTCCTCGGGATCTCCGAGGCAACCGCAGGTGTGCTCCTCAAATAAGCCACGACGGAGTCGAGATCCTCCTGACTGAACACCCGGAAGCTCTGACTGGACATGACGACCGCTCGGTGGCCATTCGGGTAGGTTCCCTCGCGGATCAGCCGCTGGACTTCACCGTCGGTCCAGTCGCCGATGCGGCCAGCAGGCGTGAGATTCGGGGGAGTCGCGTCACCAAGGGGCATCGGAATATCTGCCAATAGGTTGGTGTTCCCGCTCAGAGGGAGATCGTGGTTGAGCGAGTGGCAACTGGCGCACATCGCCGCAGCGATGGATTCACCCCGGGCTATCTGTTCCGCCGTGCCTGCGACGGTGACTTCCACCACATCGTTGCCGCGTGGAGCGTGTACGGTGGCGAAGCCCAGGCTAGCCAAGATGGTGAAGAGCGTGAAGATGGTGGACAGCAGCCCCACGCCGATCATGCCGCCGAACTTGGCGAGCTTGTTCTGGCGCTTACGTAGCTTGAGTACGAGCCACCAGCCACCCACGGCTAGGGCGAGACGATGACGATTTGGATGAGGCCTGTGAGCATGTGTGATTCCCTGTGCCCGCTCTGCGGCGGACGTCACGAGTCGCCAGTTGGGAAGGCGCGACCGGGAAGGTACACGCTCAGGGGGTATCGATGACAAGAAGGAATCGAAGGGATTCCCGGTCGTCATTTCACGATCCCTGGCTATCTCACCCAGGCGAGCGCTCAGGCGGGCGCAATTGTTATGCTGTTCAGAAGGCCGGTTTCATCACAGTTGAGGACAAAATGGATACCAACCAACCGATCAATTGCACCGCGAAGGGTTGCACCGCCGTGTTCACGCCAGAGCAGGGGTTACCGCCGACTCCCCCGGCTGAGGCCCGCCGCTGGCGATTAGTGACGGCAACCGACGGAGCAGGGGAGCAGTGCGACCCCATGGCGTTCTGTCCTGAGCACCATGACCTCGCTGAACTCGCGAGCGTAGGCGCCCATTCGCTCCACCACGCACGTTGGGACTCCAAGGTCGCCGCCAAGTACCAAGTCGTGATCATCAAAGCTGACGGCACGGCTATCCCTGCCGACGAGCCGGTCATGATCTTCCGTGCACGTGACCCGCTGGCCGTGCCAGCCATCCGAACGTATCTACAGCTTGCAGGTAGCGTACTGAACGCCACCGAACGTGAGATGCTGGAGAAACGTGTCGCCGAGTTCGAATCGTTCGACGACAAGCGGATGCCAGGGGCAGGCTAGGGCCTGCTGCTCGGGCAGTCACCTTGATTGGCGCGAGGGGACGTTGCACTTCGGGCCAGATTCATTGTAAGCGAAAGGGCCGCCGGATTTCCGGCGGCCCTTGTTGTGTCTCGCGTATCACGCTCAGCCACTGCTGAGCGGCAGCACTCCGTCCCACCGTGACGCAGGCGGCTAGCCCTGGATGGCTTTGACGGCGTCCTCGGTGGAGATGACCGCGTTGGCTATGAAGCCGAAGTTGGCGAGCGCCACGAGGTAGCCGTCGCCGAGGTCAGGGTGGCGTGGGCCAGCGGTGGCGTCCGAGACGACCGCGACCTCGAACCCCTGCTCCAGCAATTCACGCATGTGGGCTTCCACGCACAGGTTCGCGGACATGCCAGCGAGGATGACCTTGCTCTTGCCACGCTTGCGAAGCTGGAGGGACAGGTCGTTGGACTCGGGGCCGTAGACCTTGTGGGGGCTGGCGATGATCGTCTTCCCGTCATTGATGTACTGACTGTAGGCCGGGAGCCAGTCGGGGCCTGAGCCTTCGAAGCCCTCGGTCGTCAACGCGCCCTTGCGATCGAACATCCCGATCTCATGCATCATCTTCTCGACAGTACCGCCGAAGTGCCAGCCGTGATCGGTTGGGTAGTAGTAGTGGGGAGAGATGAAGACATCGTAGTCGGCGCCCTTGGCTGCCTTGAGCAGATCACCGATGTGCTCCACCGTCCCGTTCTCCGTAACACTGGCCCCTACGAGACCCCACACGGCACCGGTCTCGGCCAGGAAGTCGTTCTGCGGGTCGGTGATAACCACCGCGGTATCGTTCGCTGAAAAGTCCATGTCTGCCTCCTCGTTTGAGGCGGTGGCCCACTTGGGCCGCCGCGCATCGCATACGGCTATAGGATGTTTGCCTTCGGGATACGGTGCACATGAACAGGATCGTCAGTTGGCGGCCGCCTCGCCGGTCAGCGGGAGGTGCACCCAGAACATGGTTTCGCCGGGCTTGCAGCGGAAGCCGACTTCGCCGTTCAGCCTTCGTGTCACCACGCGCCGAGCGATGTCGAGCCCGAGTCCCGCTCCCTCCCCGACGCCCTTGGTGGTGAAGAAGGGGTCGAATATCTTCGACTGGATCGCGGGGTCGATTCCCGCCCCGTTATCCGTGATCTCCACCGAGAGTTGGTCGCCCTCGCGGAAGGTTCGCACGACGATACGGCCGGGATCGGCGCTGGCATCCATAGCGTTGTCCATCAGGTTCATCCACACCTGGTTCAACTCGCTTGCCGGAACCTCGATCTTCGGCAGATTGCGGTCGTACTCACGGACGATTTCCATGCCACGTTGGATCTTGCTGGAGAGCATAGTCAACGTGTCCTCCAGGCCATCGTGGACATCCACCGTCTGGATAGGCGCTTGGTCCATCATCGAGAACGATTTCGCGGCGTTCACCAGGGCTGAGATGCTGCCCGTGCTTCGCGAGACCGCTTCTGCCAGATCCTGCGCAGCGAACGAACTGCAGAGCCACGTGATCGCGGGCCCCAGTGCGTCTGGTGGCACCGTCGCGGCTAGTCGGTCTAGGTCATCGTTGGCGAGGCGGGTCGCCACGAGCGTAGAGGCGAGCTGCCACGCCTCGTCGACATTGTGCCCTTCGAGCCACAGTACCAACTCATCTTCGCGGTCGCTGGCATCCAGAGGCGAGAGCTCAAGTGGCTCTGACGCGCGCTCCTGGATATCGTGATCCCACGTTGCAAGGGCTGCCCACTGGTCGGCGCTGATGCCCGTCCTGGCGACCTCGATCATCGCTGATTGGAGTTCACCAAGGGCGTCCACCATCTGGCTGGAGGCGCGAGTCGCCGCTGCCGCAGGGTTGTTCAGTTCGTGGGCGAGGCCCGCAGAGAGTTTCCCGAGCGCCGCCATCTTCTCGGTCTGCCGAAGCTCCTCTTCAACCCTCAGGCGCGCCGTGATGTCGACGAATGTGACGACACAGCCGGCCAGTTCGCCTTCGCGGAACACGGGGTATGACCAGTACTCAGCAGGGAACGACGAACCGTCCGCGTGGAACATGACTTCATCGTCCACGTGGGTGCCCTCGCCCTCCCGGAACGCCATGTACATGCGGCATTCCTGTACGGGGTAGGGCTCACCGTTCGCACGGGTATGGTGGACTAGGTTGTGCATGTGTTGGCCCAGTAGATCGGCGTAGGAGTCGAATCCCAGAATCTCAGCGGATGCGGGATTGGCGAAGGTTGCGTTGCCGTTCATGTCGATGCCGTAGATGCCTTCGCCCGTGGAATTGAGCAGCGAGCGCACCTGCTCGTGGGCCTTGGTGATCTCCTCGTGTGCTGCGACACGCTCTGAGATGTCGGTGAACGCCACGACGCAGCCGACAACCTCGCCGTTGCGGAAGAGGGGATGGGATTGGTACTCGGCGGGGAACGATGTGCCGTCGGTACGGAACATGATCTCGTCGTCTACGTGGGTGCCGAACCCGTGGTGAAACGCCTGGTAGATCTGGCATTCCTGGACGGGGTAGGGCTCGCCGTTGGGTCGCGTGTGATGGGCGAGCGCGTGGACATGCTTACCGATCAGTTGGTCTTCGGACGTGAAGCCCAAGAGTTCCAGGCACGCCGGATTGGCGAACGTCGCGTTCCCGGCCATATCGGTGCCGTAGATCGCCTCGCCGGTGGAGCGCAGGATCGCGCTGACCTCCTCCTCGCGGTTGCGGAGCGCATCCTGGGTGGCGACGCGCTCGGTGATGTCGTTGAACGACACCACGCAGCCCACGAGCTCTCCGTCTTGGACGACGGGGTAGGAGTAATAGGCAGCCTCGAACGACGAGCCGTCCGCGCGGAACATGCACTCGTCTTCAACGTGAACACCTTCGCCGTTGTGGAATGCCCGGTAGATCCGGCATTCTTCGACGGGGTAGGGCTCGCCGTTTGGGCGCGTGTGATGAACCAGCGTGTGGAGGTGCTTGCCCAGGAGTTCGTCCTCTGAGGCGAACCCCAGCAGGCTGAGGCAGGCGGGATTCGCGAACGTGCAGTTGCCCGCCATATCGGTCCCATAGATGCCGTCGCCGGTGGAATCCAGGAGCAGCTTGAAGAGATCCTCTCCTGTGCTCACATCACTCTCCCCGAACCATACGTAATTACGCGACAACAACTTGTCGTTGGGCATCGACCGCTCACCTCGTTCCTCGTCACGCTGCGGGCGCCGCATGCCTGCAGGGACTTATATCACGAAGCGTTGGATGCCGCCTACGCCTGATTGGGCGCGGAGGCGAGGTGCGGCCAGCATTACTCGCGCTGGATTCGCACTCCTCCCTGTTCGCGGTGCAGCAGCGAGCCATCGGAACCGAAGGCTTCTATGGTGATGTCAACTGTCTCCGTGATCCACCACCAAGACCAGGCGCTGCCAAAGGGCCACCAGCTAGAGCCCGTCGGCCACCACGCCATGAACCAGCCATCCGCGACGGTAGCAACGACAGCGGGTCTGCCTTTGGGGTGAACGGCGACTCTGGCGACATTATCTCCGACTAGCCCCGCCGCGTAAGAGATTGTTGTTCCGAAGTGACTCTCCGCCCTCCCAGCGTGACTTCCGCCACCGGTGAGCCAGGCCGCGTCAGCCGGGGGTACATCTATGAGGCCGGGCGGGAGAGGGAACGTGCGAGGGCCTCCACCTGCTCCACCGCCGAGGAACCGCCAACCAGGTTCCGGCCAATCAGGGCTGCTTCCGTAGATGCAGATAGCACGGCCCATGTATTCCTGCGTGCGAACGGTCGCCATGGCGACCGCCCCGACGCCCCGCTGATCCACGATGATGAGTGAGGCGTCGCCAAGACTCCTGAGGCCGTCAGCTAACGGCGGACGGTCAGCACCTGCAGCGGATCCCGGTCCGCAATCCGCTGCAACTTCCAAAAGAGCGGGATCGACGTCGTCGGGTAGGGTGTTCCAGCCGGCCACGGCAGGTCCTTCGCTTTGCCAGGCGTAAAGCACCAGGCTCGTCGTGGCCATCGCCATCGCGGCTAGTACGACCATCGCGATGCGCGCGCCCACGAGCCAGCCCCCAGATCGTGAGAGCCGCGTCCTCGTGAGCCGACGCCGGATCGGCAGGCGTACGTCTAGCTCTCTCGTAGCGAGCGCAGCATCCTCATCCAGCGCAGAGCGGACGCGCGCTGCGAAATCGTGACTAGTCATCGTTCAACCTCCCGGGGATGCTTTGGCCGACCGCACCCTAGCCTTGCTCGGGTACACGGCGCGTCAGGAGAATCCGCAGCTTTCGGCGCGCCCTGAACATCAGATGTTTAACCGTGCCAACCGCACGATCGGTGGCGAAAGCGATCTCCTTGTCGGAGAGTTCCAGGTAATAGCGCTGAACGACAACCGCACGCTCCGCTGGGCTGAGGAGGCGCATCGCCGCGAGTATCTCCGCGTTGGTCTCGCTGGCCTCTGCTGCTTCAGGAGGGCCTGGCGACGGGTCGCGGAGGCGAGCGGCAAGTTCTATCACTCCCTCGGTCGCCTCATCCAACGACCTCTCTCGCCGCGACCGCTTGGCGATATCAACCGCTCGATTCACGACGATCCGCATGAGCCAGGGCTCGACCGCTCGGGTGCTGTCGAACGTTGCAGCGCTCCGATACGCACGGATGAAGGCATCCTGGACCGCGTCCTCGGCTAGCGAACGATCCTGGGTGACAACGTACGCAACGCGTAGCGCCTTCGGCTGATGGCGTGCGACCAGCACGTCGAGCGCATCCACGTCGCCGTTTCGTAGTGCTGCCATCGCTTCGAGGTCGTCCACGTACGGGTCTCCTGTGCAATCACTCGATGAGTTTCATACCGTGACCGCGCACGAAAGGTTTACACCACCGCACCGGTGTATGCTTCCTTCATCGGGGCTTTGGGGAGGCGAATCATGCCGGGTATGCGCGGCGACCAGACGTTGTTCGAGCACGCTCGCAAGCAGCATGAGGGGGAGTCTGCTCCCCTGGCGGCCCGCATGCGCCCACGCACGCTAGAGGAGTACGCGGGCCAGCAGCACCTGCTGGGGCCTGGCCACATCCTGGAGCGTGCCATCCGGGAGGACCGGATATCGTCCATGGTGCTCTGGGGCCCTCCTGGCGTCGGCAAAACGACGCTCGCACTCCTCATCGCTGGCCTAACGAAATCGCATTTCATCAAGCTGTCGGCAGTGACGTCAGGCGTCGCGGATCTGCGTAACGCGGTTGAAGAGGCCCGTGAGGTGCGCCTCAACAACGAGCAAGGCACGATCCTGTTCATCGATGAAGTCCACCGGTTCAACAAGTCGCAGCAGGACGCGATCCTCCCCCACGTAGAGAACGGGACCGTCGTGTTCATAGGCGCAACCACGGAGAATCCGTCGTTCGAGGTGGTAGCTCCTCTGCTATCCCGAGCACGCGTGCTGAAGCTGGAGCCGTTGACGGACGAGCAGCTAACCGAGGTCATCGACCGGGCGCTCGCTGATACCGAGCGCGGCCTGGGCCACTCCAACGTAGTCATCGAGCAGGAAGCGCGGGATTTCCTGATGGCGGTCGCGGCGGGCGACGCCCGCGTGGCCTTGAACGCCATCGAGCTCGCTGCGAGCGTGACCACCCACGATGCGGGCGGAGTGAAGACCGTAGATCAGGCGACGATGGAGGAGGTGCTTCAGCGTCGATCGCCCATGTACGACAAGGGTGGCGATTCCCACTACGACACCATCTCCGCGTTCATCAAGTCGATCCGCGCCTCTGACCCTGACGCCGCGATGTACTGGCTGGCCCGCATGCTCGAGGCCGGTGAAGACGCCATGTTCATCGCGCGTCGCATCGTGATTTCGGCGTCAGAGGACATCGGCATGGCCGACCCGCAGGCGCTTCCGCTGGCGGTCGCAGCCCAGCAGGCGTTGCATTTCATCGGCCTGCCCGAGGGAGCGATCCCGTTGGCGGAGATCACCGTGTACCTCGCGACGGCCCCTAAGAGCAACGCGTCCTACATGGCGCTGAATCGGGCACGCGAAGAGGTCAAGAACGGCCGCCAGTGGCCAGTGCCTCTGCACCTGAGGAACGCGGCCACCGGCCTCATGAAGTCGTTCGGCTATGGCGAGGGCTACAAGAACGCCCACAACTACAAGAGCCATTTCGCTGGCCAACGCAACCTGCCCGAGGAATTGGGTGACAAGCGGTTCTACGAACCGGGCGAACTTGGCTACGAAGCGACCGTTAAAGCCCGCCTTGAAACGTGGTGGAAGGCGTCAAAAGGGCACAAAGACAGCGGTTCGACCCCCTAGCCGGGCTTTCGTTAGATTGGGCCATGACGAAAGCTGAGCGCCGGTTATCCAAGACCGGAGGGGTTTCGGAGTGTCACACAACGACCCTCTGGCGAATGTGCTGGAAACTGTTGCATATCTGTCGATAAATACGAATAACGTAGGTATTGTTAAGGGGAAGTTGCAATACGGTGACAATCGGTTCCAGCACGTCTAAACCCGTTGACATGCCTTGAGGCCCGTGCCTAAAGTGGTATACGGCCCTCAAGGAAGCCTCAGGAGCTTCGCAAACGGGTCGAACTACTCGGAGGTGCAGCATGCTGAGACGCGCTCTGTACGTGGTCAACCACCGTTGGCACTTTCCTAGTACGGGCCTCGGTGGGTGACCGAACCTGCCGAGAGCCATGGCATAGCCTGTAGCTCCGCTGCACTACGAGGGATGAGCCACCCGATATTCGGGAAAACGGCCCCCTTATCCGGACTAGTTGAGCCGGGGGCAACTACGGAGCAAAAGGCGAATCCCCGAAAGGGGGTTGCCCGCAGACGCCGGGGAGACCCACGAGGTCGCTCCGGCGTTGTGCGTTAAGCGCTTCCCGCGCCTACGCCGTCGTCAGTAGGGCGCCTAGGAAGCCGTGCGCATCACCGTCGAGATCACGTCCAGCGCCTCGTCAACGTCCTCTGAGCTGATCCCGTTGCGCGTGACGAAGCGCACCCAGTTGAACCGACCGTTAGCGAGCACGCCTCGCTCCTTGAGCGCACCTGAAAGCTCCGCGCCGTCGCCATCCCCGATCTCCATGTAAACGATGTTCGTCTCGATCGTGGCTGGGTCGACCGTGACCCCTGGGATGCTGGCGAGTCCTTTGGCGAGCTGCTGAGCGTTCGCGTGGTCGTCGGCCAGGCGATCGATCATGGTGTCGAGCGCCACGAGCCCGGCTGCCGCGACGATCCCCGCCTGGCGCATGCCACCGCCGAGCATCTTCCGCACACGTCGCGCCTTCGCGATGAACTCACGATCGCCCACCAAGACAGAACCGACCGGGCACGATAGGCCCTTAGAGAGGCAGAAGCTCAGGGAATCTGCGACCGACGCCAGGTCAGCGGCGGGCACGCCTAGGGCGACCGCAGCGTTCCAGATGCGAGCGCCATCGATGTGGATGGCCATGTCGTGAGCGCGCGCAACGTCAACCGTCGGTTGCATCTCAGCGACGCTGAAGGCCGCGCCATTGCCACGATTGTGCGTGTTCTCCAGGCATAGCAGCCGAGGACGCGGGAAGAGGCCGGATGCGGGGGACACGGTCGCCTCGAAGGCGTCCACGTCGATCACCCCACGAGCGTCGTTGGGGATCGGCCGCATCTGCACGCCACCGAACGCAGCGATGGCGCCCATCTCGTTCACGAGCAGGTGAGCGTCGGCGCCCATGTACGCTTCGTCGCTCCGGTCGCACCAGGTGAGCGCGGCGACGAGGTTGCCCATCGACCCGCTGGTCACGAACAGACCGGCCTCTTTACCCAGGCGCTCGGCCGCCGTCGCCTCCAGCTTGTTGATCGTCGGGTCCTCGCCGTAGACGTCGTCGCCTACGGGTGCTTCGGCCATGGCCTTGCGCATTTCGGCAGTTGGTTGAGTGAGCGTATCGCTACGCAGGTCGATGACGTTCGGGGCGGTGGCCATGAGAAGGGGCTCCTGGAGTTGAGTGGGGTCGGGGAGATTCTAGTAGAATCGACAGTAATGTGGGGCTTTCTCTCTCGTAACCGTTCCCTGATCGCTGTCGCCTTGACCGCGTTCGTGCTGGATCAGCTGACCAAGGCGATCATCGTGGCGCAGGTGCCGCGTGGAACCTCTTGGCCTGATTCCGGGTTCTTCCGGTTCACCCATATAGGCAACACCGGCTCCGCCTTCGGCCTGTTCGATGGCCAGAATTCGTTCTTGATCTTAGGCGCCGTTGCTGGTCTCGCCGTGTTGGTTTTCTTCTACCGCTCCCACCCCAACCCTGGGCTGCTGATCAAGATCAGCATGGGCCTCATGATCGCCGGAGCGCTCGGAAATCTGACGGACCGCGTGTTCCGCGACCACGTCGTGGATTTCGTCGACGTTGGCCCGTTCTGGATCTTCAACATCGCGGATGCGTCGATCTCCGTGGGCCTAACGGTGCTGGCGGTGAGCGTGCTGTTGTTCGACCAAGGTGCGCCGACCCCTGAGCCTGCTCTTGAGCAAGACTCGGAGAACCAGCCTGCTGGCATCGAGCCAGATGACGCCGAACCTCCCGCCGACGCTGAGGCGTCACATGACAACCAGCCTTCCTAGGCGCCGCATGCTCGAGGTGGAGTCCGCAGACGATGGCGCGCGGATCGACCGTTTCGTGCAATTGCGTTGCCCAGACCTGAGCCGCAGCCGAGGCGCGGCGTTGATCCGCGAGGGCGAGGTGACCGTGAATGGCGCCTGGGTGAAGCCATCCACTACCGTTCGCGTCGGCGATATGGTGGACGTATGCGTGCCAGCACCTGTGTTTACAGGCTTGGTCGCCCAGCACATCCCCGTTGATATCGTCTACCAGGATCGACACATGCTGGTGATCGATAAGCCCGCAGGCCTGACGGTGCATCCTGCCCCTGGCCACCCCGATGGCACGTTGGTGAACGCCCTCATGGCATTGGTCCCCGACCTCTCGGGGATCGGTGGCGAGATGCGACCGGGGATAGTCCATCGCCTGGACAAGGACACGTCGGGGCTGATGATGGTGGCCAAAGATGACGCCGCGCATCGCAGCCTCTCGAAGCAACTCAAAGACCGCAAGATCCACAAAACGTACCTTGCGCTAGTCGTCGGCTCGCTCAAGAACGACTCAGGAACGATCGACGGCCCCATCGGCCGCCACCCCAAGCACCGCAAGCGCATGGCGATCGTTGAAGGCGGACGCGATTCGCTGACCGAGTACAACGTCGTACGTCGCTACGAGGGCTTCACGTTGCTTGAGGCGCACCCGATCACAGGTCGCACGCACCAGATACGCGTGCACCTCACCTCGCTGGGCCACCCGCTGGTGGGCGACGCCGTCTACGGCAAAGCGTCACCCCTCGTGAGCCGTCACTTCCTGCATGCCGCACGCCTCGGCTTCTACCTGCCTCCAGAGGAGCAGGAGTGGCGTGAATTCCAAGCGCCGCTCCCGCCGGACCTCCAAGCCGTTCTCGACGCCATCTAGGGCTCTACGGGGCTTTCGCCCGCGTCAATCGACTCCCTGCTCCAAACCTCATGCCAGCCATAGGCGAGGCGTCGTCCTTGCCCTTTCGGACGTGTCCGGCAGGCGCTCCCTGACATACGCTCCGTAGGTTCGTTGTACTTGGTGATTCCCAAGCGCGACGGGCCCGCCTGAGTGCAAGAACAGACGGAGCGAAAAAAAGATGAGTTACATAAGATTCCTGGCGATGTCGGTCCTAACTCTGGTTGCGCTGATAGGCGCAGCCTGCACAAGCGATAGCCCGCCAGACGCCACCGCGACCCCCACGACTACCGACACGTCGCAAGATGGCGCTGTCGCTGGCATCGAGACCTTCGCCGCTGCGGACGGCAATTTCGTCGTCCTCATCAGTGATGAAGAGAACGCCATCGGCGATTTCGCCCACCTCTGGATATACATCGATCGCATCGGTGTCCAAGTCGCTGGCGAAGGCTCCGCCTGGCTTGAGTACGACGTGCCCGTAGAGAACCAGGTCGTTGACCTCACCCAGTTCGTTGGCGATGACGCCACCTCCCTGGTGCAGACCAATCTCCCGGCCGGCGACTACCAGAAGATATTCGTTCGCGTCGAGGACGTTGAAGGCGAACTGGTCACCGGCGAAACGGTTTCCGTGAAGCTGCCGTCGTCCCGACTCAAGCTGAACCAGCCGTTCACCGTTGGCGGCGACGAAGTTACCCCCTTCGTCTTCGACATCTCCGTGATCGCCGCTGGCAACGCCAACTCTGGCGTGAAGTACATCCTCAAGCCCATCGTTGGCGAGAGCGGCTCGAAGAAGTCGTTCGCGGTCAAGCACGAGAAGCAAGAGAACGACCTTGATGTTGAGGTCGCAGAGCCTGGTGCTGAAGGCGAAGGCCACGTAGTGACCATCACGGACGACGCTGGCAACCCGGTTGAAGACGCTGCGGTTCAGATTGAGGTCAAGCTTGACGCCCTGCAAACCAACGCCGATGGCGAGGTGACGTTCGGCGTTCCCGCCAACGCTGAGGAGATCAAGGCCGAGGTTGAGTTTGGTGAGGCCGAAGGGGAGATCCACCTCTTCATTGCTGACCCGACCGACTTTGACGACGAGCAAGACGACGAAGATGAAGACGAGCGCCTGACCATCGTGGTCGTTGGCGACCTCGTCGCTGGCGCACCTCTGACGCTCAGGGTCACGGACGCCGCTGGCGCCCCCGTGGTCGGCGCAGACGTTGAGGTTGAGCTCGAGATCGTGGCTGGCGTGACCGGCGCCGACGGCACACTCACGGTTGACGCTCCCGCTGACGCCGCCAAGGTTGAGGCCGAGGCGCGTACCGAGGACGGTCGCGGTAACTCCGAGCGCAAAGGCCGACGTGACCACGACGAGGATGACGACGAGCACGGCGACAAGGGCGACGAAGCCCGCGATGGCCGCGAGCACGACGACGCCACGGGCGACAACGACGCGGAAGGCAAGCTGACCATCGCTGTCGAAGGCGAGACGGTCGCTGGTGCTGAGGTGGTGCTAACCGTCACTGACGAGTCCGGCGCTCCTGTCGAGGGCGTCGAGATCGAGATCAACGACGCTATCGTTGGCGCAACCGACGCTGACGGCAAGCTCACCATCACGCTGCCCACCGGCGTTGAGAAAGCTGAGATCGACGCCAAGCTCGGCGAGGCCGAGGGCGAAATAGAGATCGAACTCTAGGCGATTTTCCCTCCCAGGAGTCGTTTAGACACCAAGAGGCCCGCTCATTCGAGCGGGCCTCTTCTTTTTGCAGCTATCGCCAGTTTCAGCTATCGCCAATCAATCCAAACGGGAAACTACTTCTTGGCGGCGGCGTCCAACTGTTTGAGGATCGGGCTGTACTTGGTGGTATTGCCTTGCCGGTCGCCAGCGTCCTTGGCGGCGAGGCTGCCGCCAGCCACGCCTAGCTTGTTGGACTCGACCTCCAGCGCGATCGGCCCCTGCGGCGTACGGGACACGTTCATCGGGTCTCCGCCGTCCTCCACGATGCGGATGGCGTCCTCTAGCTGCTTGCGGTAGAGGATGATGCCAACGTCGGATCGGCCCAGGTTCTCGCGCTCACGGTCGGCGATGGCACCCTGGGTGATCCAGGCGACGATGTCCTGGCCGCTGTTGTTGTCGAGCACTTCCCACTGGGGTGTGCCTTCGAAGTCCAGTTCAGGTACTGGTGTGTAGTAGAAGGGATCTCTTCCGGCTTCTGCGGGGTCTGGGGCACGCCAGATTCTTCCGTGTATAGCCGGTACCACCAGTACCCGGTGTTGGTGTCGTCGATCGGCACGCGGATCTGGAAGACCGGGCTAGAGACGCTGCCGCTCTTCAGGTAGTACGGGAACAGAACCGGGTGGCCGGTCGCCCACTCCTCGTCTTCCTTCGTCCCACCCTCAACGATCCGACGCTTGATGATGCCGTACTCGAAGGCGTCGAACCCGATCAGCTCATGCTTCTTGATGGCCTTCTGGCGTTCGGGCTGGCCCATCTGCCCAACTACGTAGTTGCGCCAGTACATGTGAAGCCATTCCGGGTGAACCGGGTCCAACGAGTTCTCCATGATCTGGAGCCAGTTGGAAGGCACCACCGCGTAGCCAATGTCGCGCGGGGCATCCATGTAGTACAGGTCCCACATAGGGAGCTCAGACGGAGGCATCGGCCCCATGTAGGCCATCAGCATCCCGCCCAACTCCCGGATCGGGTACGCCTTCATCTGGATTTTTTCCTTGAAGCGGGCGTCCGGGTCCTCGGTCTCCTCGTACGGCTGCTCGGTGCACTGGCCGGTCTCATCGTAGAGCCAGCCATGGTACGGGCAGCGCAGGCCGTTGGTCTCCGGGATGCCGTAGATCATGTTCATGCGACGGTGAGCGCAGTGCGGCTCCATCATGCCGACCGTGGCGATGGGGTGCCAGTAGCGGCGCAGCACGTCGCCCATAGGCGTACCAGGGCCTACGCGTGACAGGCGGTCGTTCTGTTCAGTGCTGAGCATGAGGTGATTCCCTTCCTACTTATCGGGCTGTCTCTTCTATCTGGCCAGTTATCGATTCGTGCAAGCGTACAGTCCACGAATGGCTGAATCAACGAACACACAGGCAAACGCCCGTCCGTAGGGGCTGTCGTTGGACTCGCGGCCCCTTCCGGTGTTCGTGTCTCGCCGTTAACATGAAAAGCATGAGTAATCCCGTTCGCGTTCGTTACGCACCCAGCCCCACCGGGGAACCCCACCTCGGCAACATCCGTTCCGCGCTGTTTAACTGGCTCTACGCTCGTGCGTCGGGTGGCCAGTTCATCGTACGGATCGAGGACACCGACCGTGCCCGGCTCGTGGAGGGCGCGCAGGACTCGATCCTCGACGCTCTGCGTTGGCTGGGGCTCGATTGGGACGAGGGCCCCGAGGTGGAGGGCGCGTACGGCCCCTATGTCCAATCTGAACGCCAGGCGTTGGGCATCTACCAGACGCACACCGACTGGCTGATCGCCAACGACCACGCCTACGAGTGCTACTGCACGCCTGAGCGGCTGGCCGCCATGCGCCAGGCCCAGCAGGCCGCGAGCAAGTCCCCTGGCTACGACAGGCACTGCCGTGACCTCGCAGAGGCGGCGCGAGTCGATTTCCGGAAGCAGAACCCCACGTCTGTCGTGCGCTTCAAGATGCCGCTTGAGGGCGAGATCGTCATCAACGATGTCGTCCGTGGCGAGGTCAAGTTCGAGAGCAGCCTGCTCGACGACTTCGTGATTCTCAAGTCGGACGCCTTCCCCACCTACCACCTCGCCAACGTCGTCGACGACCACCTCATGGAGATCACCCACGTCATGCGCGCGGAGGAGTGGCTGCCCTCGGCCCCGCGTCACAAGATGCTCTACGAAGCGTTCGGCTTCGAGATGCCGGAGTTGGTGCACCTGCCGATCATCCTGGGCCCGGACCGCTCGAAACTCTCCAAGCGCCACGGCGCAACATCGACCATCTACTACCGAGACGAAGGCTATCTGGCCTCCGCGATGCTCAACTTCCTCGCGCTGTTGGGCTGGTCGCTCGATGATTCATCAGAGATATTCTCCAGGGAAGAACTCCTCAAGCACTTCACTTTAGAACGTATCCATGCCAGCCCTGCGGTCTTCGATAAGGACAAGCTGGAGTGGTACAACGGCGTCTACATCCGCAACATGGACCCCAAGGCGTTGGCCGAGGAACTCGTGTCGTACTTGGAAGCAAGCGTCACAGGCTTGCCGACGAGCGTCGCCCGTCCCATCGACCGTGATTATCTGGCGACGATCGTCCCGCTGGAGCGCGAACGCCTGAAGCGACTGTCGGAAGCGCCAGCGATGTTCGAGTTTTTCTTCATCGACCAGCCGGAGTACGACCACGCGTTGCTCGTGCAGAAGGGCATGGACGCCGACACCACCCGCAACGCCGTCGAGCGTGCGCTTGCCACCGCCGAAACCGCGTCCGACTGGTCGGCAGCCGCACTCGAAGCCACCTACAGAGCGCTCGCAGAGGACATGGGCCTCAAAACAGGCCAACTCTTCGGCACCATCCGCACCGCTGTCTCCGGCCGCACCGCCACCCCCCCGCTCTTCGACATGATGTCCGTCCTCGGCCACGACCGCGTACTCTCCCGCCTGAAGGCAGCGCTCGCCTAGCGTTCCAGGACACCCCAAAAGGGAGTGCAGAGGCGCGCCTCTGCCGGGGGTACGGGGGTGTCCCCCGTTTGCTCTCTTTTCTTGAACCCCCTTCCCGGAGCGGCTAAGCGACCTTCAGTTCCAGCGCCGAAGGCAAGAGATCCGAGGGCGAGCCCCGACTTGCTACACCATCTGCCTACTAACGAGCCCGGGGAGGAAGGGGGCAGGGGGATGGTCGAAACGCTCGTCATCAGCGCGGTAGCTGTCCAAAAATGACGCTTGGCCTTCACCCCTCGCCATTGATAGCCTTCGCGCAAGCATTCAAGCGCTAGAGGAGCACCCCATGGCCGCATACGTCATCGCAGAGATCGAAGTCACCAACCCCGAAGGCTACGAAGCCTACCGCACGCAAGTCCCCGCCACGCTTGAGCAGTACGGCGGCACCTACATCGTGCGCGGTGGCGCCATCGAGGCCATCGAAGGCGAAACCCCTGGCCGCATGGTCATCCTCCAGTTCGCTGACGTCGCCGCTGCCAAGCGCTGGTACAACTCGCCCGAGTACCAAGCCATCGTTGGCTCCCGCCACGCCAACAGCACCGGACGACTCACGCTGGTCGAAGGCGTCTAGGCTGGCGACCGCACGAGCGGTTTGCTAGGATTAACGGCGCACTGGGGATTCGGCTAGTGGTAGGCCACCTGACTCTGGATCAGGCAACAATGGTTCGAATCCATTATCCCCAGCCAAAGTGAGACATAAGAAAAGGCGAGGCACACGTGCCTCGCCTTTTCTTTGCTCTGGGAAACCAAGCCTAAGCCGTCACGCCGCACGCCGGTCACCTCACGAGGACGCGGACCTCATCTTCTAGACGTGCGCCGAGCCGGTCTTTCTGCGTCTCCAACTCGTACTGTGCCTGCAGGTTCAACCAGAAGCGCTCCGAGGTCCCGAAGTAGCGCGACAACCGTAGCGCGGTGTCGGCGGTGATGGCACGCTTACCATGGACGATCTCGTTGATCCGCCTTGGCGGTACCCCGATGTCCTTCGCGACTCGGTATTGGCTGATGCCCAGTTCCACGAGGAAATCTTCGAGTAAAACCTCCCCTGGGTGGGTCGGCGCTAGTTTTTCTTCAGACATGACGCTACCTCCTAGTGGTAGTCCACGATTTCGACATCGTAGGCGTCTCCGTCGCTCCAGCGGAAGCATATCCGCCACTGGTCATTGATCCGGATGCTGTGCTGGCCACTGCGGCCACCCGAGAGCTGCTCTAGTCGATTGCCAGGCGGCACGCGAAGATCCTGGATCGACTCTGCTGCATTCAGAATCGCGAGCTTCCGCTGAGCCACGCGCTGGATACTGAGAGGAAGGTTCGGCGATCGTTCCCTCAGGGACAGGCGTCGCGTCTCCCGGTCGCGGAAGCCCCTAATCATGCAACAATAATAACGGCAGGCGTTACTAGTTTCAAGAGTTGAGAGCTTTCCTCACGTCAACGCGGTAAAGCAGGTGCGGCACAGCGGCTTCGCATAGCTGGTAGCCCGTTCGTTGCCGCAATCATGGCACAAAAGCTCTTTGTACTCAGGTTTCGCATAGCGCCGCCAGCTTTCGAAGCATTTTTCGCACAAAGGACGGTCGATGTCGTACTCGATCTCAGTCCCGCGCTGAATGTATGCCCCTACGTCGCCCACTCCACCCACTCGGCGACTTGTTCCGTGGACGGGAATTTCCGCGCCGCGCCCGCGTACTTGAACCACAGATATTCGTTTATGAGCGCCGCAACAGTGGCCTTGGGTTGATTCAGCCGAGAAGGCAGATCCCCAATATCGACCCCAACCTCTTCGCACTGGATTTTGATTGCCTTAGCTTTGTCACGCGAGAATTCGAGGAACTTCCCGTACCCTCCCAACCCAGCGGTCGTGGACTTGTCGAGGTCATCCTTCAGGCTGTCGCGCATACCCGCGTCGCACGGCTGCAACGCCTCAGGGCGAAGGACAAACAGCACCTTTGAAGCGGCCGTCCCGCGTCCCCAGCCATTGGTGCGACAAAGATCATCATAGGCGCGGTCTGTGGCTCTGATCTCCTCGTCGGAAAGTTCCCAGAGTTGCCTCCCAACTGGAGGAAGAGTAGCCGCGTGCCGTTGGAACCAGTCGCCCAGTTCCGCGTCGTCGAATTTCCTTCGCGGCATGCGCGTTTTCCATGCATTGAGCCAGTTGAAGACCGCGTCACGATGGTACTGATTCCCCAGGTTAGGAGGCGAACCTGCGAGCCGTCCGAGCTCCGCTAGGGAACGGCTGTACGTCGTCATCGCGTCATATGCGTAACACGCGAGGGCAAGGTGAAAGATCTGAAACTGCTCGGTATCGTCCTGTCGTTGCATCTGTAGCGCCTAGCTTTCTGTGGCGTGCGACCGTGAATGCGCGCTGGCCGTACGCCTACACCCCCAGCGCCCCACGCTAATCCTTGTACGACGGGTCCTTTGCATCGAGCGTACGCAAGAGCCACGGCCACTCGACCCCCTCGTACCGGTAGAAGCGTGAACTTGACGCTTTTTCCATCACCTGCGCTGGCACCTCGTGGATGGCCTGCCCCGTCGACTGAGCGACCACCTGCACCTGGCATGCCTTCTCAAGCTGCCACATAGACACCCACGCCTCCGCAACGGAGCGTCCGACAGTGAGCAGTCCATGATTCTTGAGGATCATGATGTCCTTGTCGCCCAGGTCTGTCACAAGGCGTTCTCGCTCGTCTAGGTGAAGTGCCTGGCCTTCGAATGCGTGGTAGGCGACCCCGTTATGGAACTGGTAGGTCTCCTGCTGCAAAGGCATGAAGCCATCCTCAAGCGCTGAGACAGCCATTCCGTAGAGGGTATGCGTGTGCATAACGCAGACCACATCATGACGTGCCCCATGAACCGCTGAGTGGATCACGTATCCCGGGAAGTTGATGCGGTGCTCGCCTTCCGATAGGACATTGCCCTCAAGGTCTATCTTCACCAGATTGGAGGCGGTGATCTCGTTGTAGCCCAAGCCGTACTCATTGATCAAGAACTGATCATCGGTGCCCGGGACGCGACAGGTGATGTGGTTGTAGACCAGGTCGATCATATTGAAATGGTCGGTCAGCCTATAGGCAGCAGCCAGATCAACCCTCGCCTGCCATTCCTCGTCTGAGTACTTATGTTTCTTGGTGTCCGATGCCATACAGCCTCCCCTATCCGATCCGTATCAGCGAGATTCTATTCCGTGTTGCCCCTAGCTCCCACCCTCATGTGTCGGGTCGAGCAGCGGGGATCTCTGCGCCAGAAGCGCCAGACCAGAAGCGCCAGATACCAAAAAGGGACGAGGCATACGAGCCTCGCCCCTTGCGAAGCCTTCGTGAGCTACCTGAGCAGTGTCACGTGGCCAACGTACTCATGTTGCTCCGTATCAACTACCCCGGCCTTCTTCGTGCGAACCAGCACGGCGGGTGAAACCGAATCGAGAACCTGCTCGGCCGCTGATACCGCGAAATCGTGGTCGCCAAAGATCCCCGTGAACGATAGCGAAACCATCCTGCTGCCCCACGTGTGATAGTGCGGTTCGAGATCGTAGGTGACATCGAAGAAGGAATCCACGGTGAACGACGAAGCGCCGCTGCCGGCTTTCCCACTAGAGTCCATCGTCGAGTACGTGACGTCGAAGAAAGAATCGATGGTGAATGCAGGTGTCCTCGGGTTACGCCCTGATGCCTCTGCGACTTCCTCGATCACCGCGACCACCTCGCTAGGGAGCAAGCCCGTGACGAACAGGTCGATCTGGAAGTCGGCTTTCGGCTTCTTGGCAGCCTGGGCATCGGGCTGGAACGCCACGAACATCGATGCTGCTACGAACGCGATCAACAGCGCTAACGCCCCGAACACGGTCCTCTTGCTTGCTACTCCCATGGAGCACCTCCTTCATTAGCTTTACGCCTTGAAGAAGGTCTACCACAGCGGGAGGCGAAAAAGCACCACCGGAGGTTCGATAGCTGAGGAGCCGCGTCTCCGTCGCCCCACTTCGTCGCCATTAAAAACAACCACCTGGATGGCAGCAACGCCCCGCAAGGGCAAGCCTAATCACCGCATACAACGTTCCGCTGCGCTCCAGCTAGTGGTAGGCCACACCTGACTCTGGATCAGGCCACAATGGTTCGAATCCATTATCCCCGGCCGGATAAGGCGATGATCCGGTGTCCCTTTCCCGGACGTTCACGACCATCTAAACGCGGTTTGGATCCAAGACGCCTTGTGACGCCAGTGAATAGCTAGTGCTGCGTCCGCCAGCCTCGTCTTTCACTAGGATGCTCCGGTTCAGAAGATCGCTGATGTCGCGTAGCGCCGTGTCGGGAGAGGTGTTGGTGAGCGTTGCCCATTTCGAGGAGGTCAGCTTGCCCTCAAACCCGTCGAGCAATCGATTGATGACCTTGCGCTGGCGCTCGCTGAGCTGCTGGTCGGCGAGCGCCTCCCAGAAGCGTGCCTTTCGGAGTACGTTGGCGAGAGTGAGCTCGGTTCGATCGAAAGCACGGTCGAGACAGACGAGGAACCATCTCAGCCAGCCGGTGATATCCAGACCGCCCTTTTGTGTGGCCTCCAAGATGGAGTAATAGTCCTTGTGCTCCTCATGGATCTGCGCGGACATGCTGTAGAAGCGCTGCGGGCTTTCCTCTGAGCGTGCGAGAACCATCTCAGTGATCGCCCGGGTGATACGGCCGTTGCCGTCGTCGAATGGGTGGATCGTCACGAACCACAAGTGAGCGATCCCCGCCTTTAGAACAGGGTCGACGTGGTCCTCGCCATTGAACCAATCGAGGAACGTCGCCATTTCCGCCTCAAGGCGGGAGGCCGCTGGCGCTTCATAGTGGACGCGCTCCCGCCCGATGGCGCCGGAAACCACCTGCATCGTGCCGGAATTATCGTCGCGCCAAGCGCCAACGGTGATCTTCACCATACCGCTGCGACCGGTTGGGAATAGCGCGGCATGCCAGGCGAACAGCCGTTCCTCGGTGAGCGGAGCTTCATAGTTCTCAGTGGCATCGAGCATCATTTCCACGACGCCTTCGACGTTGCGATCAGCGGGGGCTAGCGCGCCGATATCCATGCCGAGCCGACGAGCGATGGAGGAGCGCACCTGTTCCTTATCAAGGATCTCGCCTTCGATCACGCTGGATTTGAGGACCTCTTCGGTCAGGCTTTGAAGGGCAGCCTCGGCGCGGAGATTGAAGCCACCTGCCTCCATCCGGCCGAGCAACCGACCTTGCCGATGTCGGACGGCCACCAACTGCGCAGCGAGTCCCCCGCTGTCCCAGTCAACCTTGGGCCACTCTCTCAGGTCGTGGATATAAGACGGCATTCTCCGCACCTCTTGCGGTGAATATACGTCCTATTCCCCGCAAGGGCAAGCCTATTCACCGCATATCGTACGGGAAATAGGCCTCCCAATCTCCGCATACACGTTCCGCTGCGCTCCAGCGCGACACTATAAGCCCTACGCCCTGAGCGGGCTCCTTCGTGTGCCTGCCCTTGCGCGCTCGTGCGGAGAGGCGTCAGCGAACCGCTCAGCCGACTTTAATTTTGCCCTACTTCGTCGCCATCAAGAACAAACGCCTGAATGGCAGCAACGTCGTCCCATCGGGCCGACGTGGGTAAGACGGCCCCACGCGCTCCGCGTACTCCTGGAGGAACGCCGCGCCCTCCTCCTCGTTCAGCGTGTCGAGGATGGGGCGCAAGAAGCTCCCCTTCGTGAACTCCACGATAGGATGCTCGCCCTCCATGACCTGGTAGTACTGCGTCTCCCAGACATCGAGCGTCGTGAATAGCGGTCGTAGCAAGTCGTAGTAGAACGTCGGCGGCTGCGTCGGCACCTCGTTCAGCAGCGGCATCAGCCGATCCCGCCAGTCGTGGGCGCGCATCGTGTCGAAGATAGTCGTGTGGGAGGGCTCGCCGAAATTGCGAGGCATCTGCACCGCAAGCACGCCACCCTCGTCGAGCAGGCCAGCCAGGCGTGGGAACAGCGTCTCGTGGTCGCCGAGCCAGTGCAGGGTGGCGTTCGAGTACAGCAGGTCAGGCGTCGCGTCCGGCTGCCACTCACAGAGATCCCCGTGCTGCCAGTTGATGTCGGCGTGCTCCTCACGGGCGCGATCGAGCATCGGCTCTGACCCGTCCACGCCCGTAACGTTGGCCTCGGGCCAGCGTGCTTTGATGTGCACGGTGGCCGTGCCTGGCCCGCAACCGAGATCGTAGACGTTGGTCGGCGCATCCAGCGGCACGTGCGCCAGCAGGTCGAGCGCGGGGCGCAATCGTTGGTTGCCGAATCGTAGGTATTGCGTAGGGTTCCAGGTGGTCATCTGTACATATTCCCAATTGTGAAATCAAACAAGTCTGAAACTGAGGGCGTTTTCAGGAGCGGGCGCGCACCGGCATGGCGATCGCGCCAGCGTAAAAGCTGCGAGCCGTGGTCAGCAGAAGGCTCGCGACCATCACGACCGAGAAGCCTAGGCCCAACGTGATGAGCAGCGGCGGCGCACCGTAAGCGTCGGCCGCGAAGCCGTTGACGAGGTTCACCATCGCCATCGTCCCGCCCACGTTGATCTGGTTGAGGCCCGATATGCGACCGCGCATCTCGTCGGGGGCTAGCGACTGCACCATGGCGCCCGAGCACGCCATGAACCCTGCCTGTGACGCCCCCATAAACGCCGCTGCCAGCACTGAAGTGAGCATAGTGGCAGACAGGGCCAGCGCGAACATCGAAAGCCCGCTGGTGACGCCCAGGATGAACAGCAGTCGTCCGCGTGCCACCGCTCCGCGCACGCCAGCGATATAGATCACCGTGACGAGCGCGCCTGAGCCCACGCCCATCATCAGGTAGCTGACGCCGGCTTTGCCTCCACCAAGCACGTCTCGAGAGAAGACCGGGAACGTCGACTCGAATGCCATCGTCATAGAGCAGTGGAGCGCAACGAGGATGAACAGCGAGCGTATCTGAGGGTGTGACCAGGCGAATCGAGCGGCTTCCATGAGACTGGAGCCGATGCTCGCGCCCTTCTCCAGCCCGCCTGAGGACCGCGTGCGAACCATGAGGATGCCGAGCACGCCCAGGAAGTAGAACGCGCTGCTGGCCAGGAACGCCGCTTTCGGGCCCACCAGGAGCAGCGCAGGCACCACGACAGCAGGTCCGATGAGGCGTGAGCCCTGGGTGGTCACCTGGTTGAGGGCGATGGCGTTCAGCCAGTGCTCGCGTGGCACGAGGTTGGGGATCAACGTTTGCGTGGTGGTCATCTGGAACGTCCGGAAGCTGCCGTTCAGGAACGAAAGTACTATGACGTGCCAAACTTCGAGGATTCCTGCGAACGCAAGAATCGTCATAACAACGGCGTGTGCAAACTGTAATACGTAAGACGTGGCCAGAACGGTACGACGGTCGAAGCGGTCGGCCGCGTAACCGGCTAGGGGCGGGAAGATCACCCGAGGGAACATCGCCGCGAAGGTCGTGATGCCTACGAGTGCCGACGAATTCGTCATGTCGAGCACGAGCACGCCACGGGCCACGATCAGCGCCCAGTACGCTGATTGACCTCCCAGGCTGCCGAGCCAGATCCTGACGAAATCACGGTAGTGCAGCGCGATGGTGTAGCGCTGCCAGAAAGTGAGTGGGCGAGGTGACGACGAGTCTTGCACGCGCCGAGTCTACCAGGCGCGTGCCGGGTCACCTGCCCGAGTGTGAGACCTACGATCTATGTAGGGATGCCTTCCCAAAGCGATGCGCGGTCTAGCGGATCACCGTGGGTCGTTAGTCCACATTTGCCGCATACCCAAACGTTCCCTATCTCGCCGAATCGTCGGAACATGTCCCCAGCGTCACGCGGGCAGGTCCCCAACTGCACCTCGGGTCGGATCAGGACTTCGGACGTCATTCGCCACCTCCATAGTCCTACTATCGTCCCGCGGAATGGTGTAGCGCGCATCGTACGAAAGCACGTATCGCGCACCAAGTTCTCTTGTCGTGCTGGGTACGCACATGAAACATTCACAGGGCGAGTCGTCGGATTCATGGATTTCTGTAGGCGCGATGCGTCATCATGGTCGCGCCGGGCAACCCCGGCAAGAGCCAGCACCAGCCAACGAGAGGTGGATGTGGCAACCGATACTTCTGTACCAAACGACGCTCCCGCTATCGAGTTCGATGGCCTCACCAAGAGCTACGGATCGGGCGTCCTGGCGCTCGATTCACTGACGTTGACCGTGCCTCATGGCGAGATATTCGGGTTCCTGGGGCCGAACGGCGCCGGCAAGTCGACAACCCTGCGCCTCATGTTGGACTTGCTGCGCCCAACTTCAGGCAGCGTCCGTATCTTCGGCATCGACTGCAACGATGGCTCCGCAGAGGTGCGCGCGCGCGTCGGCTACCTGCCGGGCGACCTCACCGTGTACCCCAACATGACCGTTCAAGCGTCCATCGACCTGTTCAGCGGCCTGCGTCCTGGTCGCGTCAGTGAGGCGTACGTCAACCAGCTCTGCGACCGCCTCAGCCTGGACACCACCCTGCGTAATCGTGAGCTTTCCCACGGGAACAAGCAGAAGGTGGGCATCGTGCTCGCCGTCATGGCCAGGGCTGAACTGATCATCCTCGACGAGCCAACGAACGCACTCGACCCGCTGGTGCAGCGCGAGGTGCTTCAGATCCTGCGTGAGGTCCGAGAGCAAGGCTCAACCGTATTCTTCTCGTCCCACAACCTCCCTGAGGTCGAGCGCATCGGCGACCGCGTCGGCATGATCCGCAACGGCAAGCTCATAGCGGTCAAGCGCATCGAGGATGTCGTCTCTCAGAGATTGACCGTACTGCACGTGAGATTCGAAGAGCCGCTTGCGCTCGATGCGTTCTTGGGGCTCGACGGAGTGAAGGAAAAGTTCCGGAACGACGAGGGGCGCGAGATCCACCTTGAGGTGTCAGGCGAGGTGGACGCGGTGGTCAAAGCGATCGCCCAGCATCGCGTGCTGGCCATCGAGAGCGGACAGCCCTCGTTGGAAGAGGAATTCCTAACCCTCTACGAGCACGGTGTGGCCGCCGCAGAGGCAGGAGATGATTCCGATGCGTGACCCACTGTTCAGGAAATCCATGCAGGATCTACGCGGCCAGGTGCTCGGCTGGGGGCTCGGCATGGGTGTCATGCTCGCGCTCACCGTCGCATTGTTCCCCAGTATCTCGGATCTGTATGGCGAATTGCTCAGCGAGCTACCCGACACATGGGCAGGGTTGATCGGTGACGGTGACCTGAGCACCCTCGGCGGCTACCTTAGCGTCGAGTTCTTCAGCTACGCGCAGATTGCGTTTGCCGTCTTTGCGATCCTCGCTGGAGGTGCGCTGATCGTCGGCGAGGAGACCAACGGAACCATGGACCTCCTGCTTTCGCAACCCGTGACGCGTCTGCGTGTCGCCGTCACGAAGCTCGCCGCGTTCACCGCATCGCTCGTGCTCATCGTGGGCATCACAGGCGTCGGGTTTCTCATCCCAGCGGTACTGATCGGCGAGGCGAGCTCCCTGGGCCGCTTCGCCAACGCGTTCCTGCTCCTGTTGCCGTTCGAGATGATGGTCGCGCTCGCGGCTGCGATGCTGGCGCAACTGTTCGCCAGTCGCCTTGCGGGCGGAATGATTCTGGCCGGGATTCTCGTCGCCTCCTACATGCTCGATGCGCTTTCTGGCGTGAGCCAGGTGCTCGTGGACATGCGCCCCATCTACCTCACCTCCTACTTCCAGGGCCCCGACGCGCTCAACGGTGACGTGTCGTGGGTCTACCTCGGCGTATCGCTCATCGCGGTCGGGGTGCTGGCCATAGCCAACGTGGTGTTCTTCATTCGTCGCGATATCGCCGTCGGTGGCGTTCTGCATTTGCCCAAGCTGAGGTTGCTACACCGAAGCTGAGGTCGCTACGCCCAAGCTGAGGTCTCTACGAATGAAGAAGGAGGTAGACAGGCGGGGGCTCCTTGCCCACGCCTGACGGGAGCGTCTCTGACACTGGTGGTCAGCAAAGTGCCACCATGCTGCCGTACAATTATTTTTATGGGTTTCACTACGAATCATCGTTGGACCTGGCTCGCGTTCGCGGTGCTGGCTCTATCCACCACGTTCGGTGCCGCGACATTCAGTTACGTGTGGGGCAATGTCCGCGCGAACGCGGTCGCGGAGTTCTCGGCTCGGGCGTCGAGCGAATTGCGCGCGATCGACGTGCTGCTTGATAGGGGCGTGACGGCACTCGAATCGACCCGGTCATTCTTGGAGATTGCGGGGCCTGTGTCGCGAGCGGATTTTGCCGCGTTTGCGGGCCCTCAGCTTCGGGCCCACGCGGAGATGCAGGCGCTGTCTTGGGTCCCCCGCGTGTCCGCCGCAGAACGGCCCGCATACGAGCAGAGCGCCCAAGATGACGGGTTCCCCGGCTTTCAGTTCACCGAGCGTGGAGAAAGCGTCTGGCTGGTGCGCGGCGGCGAGCGCGACACGTATTATCCGTTGTTTTTCCTTGAACCATTCGATCGCACACAGGTGCGGTTCGGCTTCGACCTTGGGTCGGATGCCGCGATACTTGCCGATTTCAACCTTGCGCGCGATTCAGGTGAGTTCGTCGTCACGGAGCGCATCGAGTTGCCCGTAGATGCGCTCGCGGGGTTCGGCGTCTTGGGGATACTCGCGGACTTTGGTCCCGGTTCTGTCCCCAGCAGCCTGGAAGAGCGGCGTGACCGACTTCGCGGCTTCGTGACCAGTGGCTTCACTGTGGTTGAGTTGCTAGGGCGCCCAGGGCTGCTTGAAGACTCAGGCCTGTACGTCGCTGTGATCGACCGCTCGGCCCCCGAAGGCGAGCAGGAGTTGTACAAGGAGCGCCTGATCGCCGAGTTTACGGCGACCGCCTCTGATTTCCTGATCACCCCGGACTACCAGATCGGAGGCAGAGAGTGGCGGTTGTTCATCATGCCGTCTGGTGATGTGCCGTCGATGTGGACCGCCTGGCAGCCTCGTACCGCTGGCCTCGGCGTGTTCCTGCTGGTGCTACTAGCAGGGGGCTTGGTCGTCACGCTCCTGCGGAGGCATGACCAGATCAGCGAGGCGGTCGACCAGCGAACGGTAGAGCTGGCGCGTGCGCAGGATGCGCTTCGCCTCACCTTGCAGCAGAACCAGGCGATTTTGGACGGCGCGGGCGCCGGGATCATCGCGATCGATGCCCAGCAACGCATCACTTTGATAACCCCTGCCGGGCTTGCGCTCCTAGGCGTCACCGATACTCGCACGTTGGTCGGTCTCACGCTGGATGAGATAGGCATCAAGCATGCTCCTACCGACGACCCGAAGACGCGCCTAACGACTGGGCTGTGGTCCGTGCGTTCACTCAGGGCCAGACCGTCGAAGTACTCCAGAGCTACGCGATCCGAAGTGACGGGAAATCCGTTCCGCTGGAGTCGATCGGCTCTCCTCTGCTGGACGAAGCGGGGCGTGTTGTTGGCGCAGTTTCGGTCTTCCGTGATATCTCGGAGTGGATCCGCATGAACCGCGCCAAGGACGAGTTCCTAGCGATGACGGGTCATGAGCTACGTACCCCGCTGACCGCGATTCATGCCTCACTCGGATTGGTGGCATCGGGCATCCTGGGGGAGGTACCGGAATCCATGCAGGGATCCTTGGAGACGGCCGCCCGCAATAGCGATCGATTGGTGAAGCTTGTGAACGACATCATCTCCCTAGAGACCATGTCGCTAGGCGTGACCCGGTTCAGTTTCGCCCCGACTCAGGCGCTTGAGGTGATCCCGCAAGTGGTCGACCTGAACGCCATGTTGATTCAGGAGAACAAAGCGTCCGTCGTGGTGCGAGGCGAAGGATTCGTCGCCAACCTTGACGCGAGCCGTGTGACACAAGCGCTGACCAACCTGCTCCAGAACGCGCTGAAATTCTCGCCTCCACGCTCGGTCGTGACCCTGGCTGCCTACGAGTCAGATGGATGCGGCCTTTTTGAGATCACCGATGAGGGGCATGGGATCCCGCATGAGAAGCTCAACGATATCTTCGGGAAGTTCGAGCAATTGGATTCCTCAGACTCGCGGCTGTACGGCGGCGTCGGGCTCGGCCTCGCCATCACGCGAGCGATCACCGAACGGCATGGCGGGCAAGTCTGGGTGGACGATACCGGCGAAACCGGCACGACGTTCAAGCTTGCGGTGCCACTCGCCATTGCGGCCTCGATAAGTAGCCCTGCGTCACCGCTAAACGTCGAAGATGCCCTCCGGTAGGAACGCCGTGACGATGAAGTTGGGCGCATCGACGACCTGACTGATCTTGAGATCCACCGCGACGCTGCAGATCACGTACGCCTGCTCGGGCGTGAACTCCCGGCTTACCAGCACCTCGATCATCTCCAGAAGCGCATTACGGCACGCCACGTTCAGATCCTCTGACGCGTTTGCCCCGTCTTCGTGGATCGGCATGCCAATGGTCGCCGTGAAGCGCTGTGGAGTGGGAGGCGCGTACGTCGTGTGTGAGAGGTGCGGCCCCCGCATCCGATACAAGCTCGTGCCGTCCTTGATCACCCGGAAGCGCACCGTCGTCGTCGCATCCATCTCGATCGCCTGCAAGCACACCTCACCGTCGCCCTGCGCATAGTGCGCGTCGCCCGTCGAGAAGAGGCCTCCTGGCATACCCACCGGTAGCAGCAGCTTGGCGCCACGGGTCATCTGCTTCACGTCCATATTCCCGCCGTTCTCGCGTGGCGGCCCGGTACGCAGCCCTTCCGACGCGATCGGGTCGACCGACGGGACAGCCTCCTGGGCCTGCGGTGGTCGAACGGCGCCGCCTCGCGCCAGGAGGTGAGCCTCACGTTTCGACCACGCCTGGAACTGCGCGTGTGAAGGAGAGACCGCGGCGACTCCCATGAAGGGCCCGCCGGGGATCTTCACGCCAGGAACCTGCTTGGAGGTAGCGAATCCGTTCTCGATATCCCAGATCGCCAGAAACGACTCAAACCCCTCTTTGAGATATCCACGTCCCGGACGAACGCCCGTGAATGCCCAATCGCTTGGCGTGATATCCAGGAACTCGATCTCCAGCAGATCGCCAGGCTCAGCGCCTTTGACGTAGACGGGCCCCGTGAGCGGGTGCGCGCGATTCGGGCTCGTGTTCACCAGGTCTTGAGCCGTACTGTTGCGGCTGAGCTGGTTGTCGGCGGCAGAACGGGTCTCGATCACCACCTCTTCGCCCTGCTCGACTTCGAGGACAGGCTCGATATCCGGGTGGAACCGGTTGTGACCCTTCCCTGGCTCCTCCAGCAGCGACTTCGTGCGGTCGAGCTCGATGCTCTTCATAGCCCTCGTCTCCTCACTTGGCGCTTAGTAGTTGCCTCGCCTATCAATTTGCGTCTGCGGCTCCAGCGTGTGCGAAATACTCGGTATGCTTTAGTTCAGCGTGAGATATATTCGACGATCAATGCAGGGCCGTCCGCCGTTTCGGGTTCCTCTCGCGAGTTGACGCGTTTGGCGGTTTGCTGGCCGTCCTCATTGCCGATGATGATCCAACCGTGATTGCTCTCTGGCTCATCGAGCCACGCCTGCACATCTGCCACCAACTGCGGGGTTGAGCCCCACGACACCGGTAGTATCTGGCCAGCTTCAGGTTCGCCAATCGAGGCCGTAACGCTGGGCTCTGCAATGAAATCCCCACCCGGGTTGCTCCACGTTTCGCCGGGGAACTCGCTGTAGGCCCACGTTGCATCCCCCTGCGTCGGGATGGTTCCACTACCTTCGCCGCCCGTTACGGATTGCGAGAGACCTTCCCCCCAGGTCCTAGTGACCCTGTGCACGCTCGATGGCTGATCACCCGTGCGCGTGCGCGAGATCGTCACCGCGAGTTTGGCGCTGACGATGACCACGCCTGCAGGCACGGCAGATGCGACGTCGAAGTAGAGGAGCGCCCGCCTTGCCTCGCGCTCGTTGGTAGAGCCGAAGAACAGATACTCCCCCGACCCGTTTGCGGCCTCGTCCAGCCCTCGATCGTAGAGCGTCGAGTCGCGAGCAGCCGGAATGGCCAGTGCCGTCGTGCCAACTTCAGCGGTTGGCGTAGGAGTCGCAACCGGCGCAGTAGTTGCCGTGGGAGTCGCTGCCAGCGTAGCCGTCGCCGTAGGTGCCGGAGCGGGCGTTTGGGTAGCCGTAGCCGTAGGTGAAAGAGTAGCCGTAGGCGTCGGTGGCGTACTCGAACACGCAACAGCCAGCGTGGCAACAACGAGTACAACGATCATAGGAATCCAGCGTCGGGTGGTCATCGCGAGAGGCTCCGAGTCTTGAGTGAGATATTCCCCCTAGCTATGAACGGGCAAAAGGGATGGTTTCGGCGCTCTATTGGAGCATGACGAGAGCCCCGAGGGAACCGGATACGTGTAAGCTTCCCGTCGAAGAGCCGTCCCCACGCCTGTCATGGGGCCATATTGGGGCCGCCCGCCATCTTGGGCCTGCCTAGAGGAGTCATCGTGCAATACCGTGAAGTCGGCGATACAGGGATCCACGTTTCGGAGATCGCATTCGGTGGCGGCGGCAACGCTGGCCTCATGGTCAGCGGAACGCCCGAGCAGCAGCTCGTGGCCATCGAACGGGCGATCGAGCTAGGCATCAACTACTTCGACCAAGCGCCTGACTACGGCGATGGTATCTCCGAGTCCAACCTCGGTCGTGCCCTCAAGCAACTCGGCGTGCGACCGTACATCACGACCAAGGTTGAAGTACGCGAGCCTGACCTCGACGACATCGCAGGCCACGTCGAGCGCTCGCTCGACGCCAGCCTCAAGCGCCTGGGCGTGGACTACGTAGACTTCGTCCAGATCCACAACGGCCCCGTGACGCACACGCCAGAGCTCAAGGGCAAGTCGTACACCAACCTGTCCGTTAGCGACTACCTACGCTCAGGTGGCGCGCTTGAAGGCCTCCAGCGCGTGCAGGCTGCGGGCAAAGCGCGATTCATCGGCTTCATCACCCGTGGCAACGACGCCGAAGCCGCGCGCCAGCTCATCGACACTCGCGCCTTCAACCTCATCAACGTGTCCGTCAACCTCATCAACCCCACCGCGGCTGGCCTGCCCAAGGGCATGCGCGTGAAACAGGACTGGGGAGGCATCCTCGGCTACGCCGCCGCTCACAACGTCGGAGCGGCCGTCTACAGCCCCCTGGCGAGTTGGTACCTCAGCGACGCTGGTGCCTCTGGCGGAGCATCGCACCCGCTCGGGTACGGCGCCCGCACGCCAGAGACGGAGGTCATCGGCAGGCAACAGGCTCGCATGCTCGGATTCCTCTCGAACAAACTGCACCCCGACACCCAAGCCGACGACCACGATCTCGCCCAAGCCGCCCTCCGCTACGTGCTGTCGCTGGAAGGCGTCACGTCCGTCCTTGGTGGCTTCTCCGACGCCCTGCAGGTCACCGAGAACGCCGCGTCCTCAGGAGCAGGCCCCCTCTCCGCGGAGAACATGGCGCGCATCGAGATGGTCTGGCGAGGCAATTTCGGCCTAGAGGCCTAATCGCCTAGCCCAACCGCGAAAGCCCCTCTCGCTCAGCGGGCGCTCAGCCGTTATAATGACTCCGTCCGGCCAAACCCCTCGGGGTTTACCTCTGCGTGGCGCATTCGTCTAGTGGCCCAGGACATCGCCCTCTCAAGGCGGAGATCACGGGTTCAAATCCCGTATGCGCTACCAACTTCAAGACAACGTCCTGCACCCACCTGCGGTACCGTATGTGGCGTGTTGAAAGAACGAAAGACCCCAGATATCCGAATGATCGATGCGATGCGAGGTGTCCGAACGGACGCCGGTAGCTAACTGGACTCGATCTCCCACCCAGAATCAGAGCAAAGCCCGCCGGCAACGGCGGGCTTTCTTTTTGCCCTCGCCGTATGCCTCCAATAGCGACCGCAAACACCCCAGGAGGACGACCATGCCTGACGAGATTCAACTACGCACGTGCACAAAGGCAGACATCCCCAACGTGCTAGCGCTCTGGGAGCATGCCGCCACCACCCACGGCTACCCCGACACCGCCGCCGCCGTCGCAGTGCGACTCCAGCGCGATCCCCAGCTATTCGTCCTCGCCGTCGTCGCCGCCTCTCCCGCGAACGCGACCTCCGAATCCATCGTCGGCTCGCTCATGGGCGCCTGGGACGGCTGGCGTGGCTACATGTACCGCATGGCCATCGTCCCCGAGCTCCGCCGCAACGGCCTCGCCACCCGCCTCGTCCACGAAGTCGAACGTCGCCTTGCCGCCATCGGCGCCACCGACTTCTGGGCCGCCCTCGGCTACGCCCCCCAAACCACCATCGCCGACTACGCGAAGACGCTGGGGTAGGGGGGCGCTTGACGTAGAACGGAGTACGTACTACGTTATAGCACGATGATCGTTTCGTTCCGGGACAAGCCATCGCAGGATATCTACGACGATGGCCAGTCATCTGCGGCACGGAGGCGACTTCCTCAGCAATTGTGGAGGGGTGCTCAGAGGAAACTGGACCAATTGCAACGCGTGGAACGCTTGGATCAATTGGCGATTCCGCCCGGAAACAAACTTGAACCCTTGCGAGGCGACCGCTTGGGGCAGTACAGCATCCGCATCAATGACCAATTCCGCATCTGCTTCGCTTGGACAGACCAAGGCCCAAGCGCCGTCGAGATCACTGATTACCACTAGAACCGTGCGCAGAGGGCAAAGTCATGGCGACCCACAACCTACCCAAGCATCGACCGCCGACCCATCCCGGCGAGATGCTCCTCGAAGAATTCCTCAAACCCCTGGGGATCCCCCAAACTGACTTCGCCCAACGGATCGGCGTCTCCTACGTACGCCTCAACGCCATCATCAACGGCAGACGTGGAGTCACCCCCAACACCGCCCTGCGCCTCGAGCGCGCCACCGGCATGACCGCCGACTTCTGGCTCGGCCTCCAAACCGACTGGGACCTCTGGCACGAACTCCACTCCCCCGCAGCCCACGAGATCAGCGCCATCAAGCCCCTCCCGCACGTCGCGGCTTAGCGCCCCCCCCCCCCCCCCCCCCCCCCCCCCGCGCCCAACGCCCAACTCGTCTACCCTGTGCGCTGACGACCCATCGCTCACCCCACCGACGAGCGCCATGCCCCACCCACGCCCTCTATCCCACGAGTGGAGACCATCATCCCTGAAATTGACTTCGTCGTTGATGGATCAGCGATAGCGACCAGCCTCTTGCGCGTACTGCTCATCACGCTCGCCTCGTTTCTCGGATATATCGCCGTCACGAGGGCCACACGGAAAGCAATCGAAGCCCGGATTCCCTTGATCAAAGAGGAGAATCGCCAACGACTAAGCGCCCGGGCAACCACCATCACCAGCGCGCTGAGCCAAGTCATCAAAGTCGCCGTCGTCATCCTTGCGCTACTGGCGATCCTGGCGGAGGTCGGCGTACAGATCGCACCCATGCTCGCAGCCGTTGGCGTCGTCGGCCTCGCACTCGGCTTCGCCGCCCAAGGCATCGTCCGCGACTACATCCACGGCATCTTCATACTCATCGAGGACTGGTACAGAGTCGGCGACTGGATCAAGATTGATAGCGATGAAGGAGAGGTTGAAGAAATAAGCCTGCGCCGAACCGTGCTCCGCAACATGGACGGCACACTCATGATCCGCCCCAACAGCAGTGTCGTAACGGCCAGCAACATGACGAGGGATCTGGCTCGACTCAACATGACCGTCAGCGTCGCCTACGGAACCAACATCGAAAAAGCATTCGCCGCTATCAACCGCGTGGGCCTTGAATTCAAAGCGGATGAACTCTGGAGCACGAACCTACTCACCGCGCCTGCGGCCTTGCGGATCAGCGACCTGGGTGAATCCGGCATAGACATACTCATCCGCGCGGACACCAAACCAGGCACCCAATGGGGCATCTCCGGCGAATTCAGGAAACGCCTACTCGCCCAGTTCGAGCTGGACGGCATCGAAATCCCCTTCCAGCACATGAAAATCTACTTTGGGAACCCCCAGGACACCCCACGCTCTCTACCAGAGGCACCAACCCCCCCACCGACTAGTCCC
>JAQCEV010000124.1 GCA_027618515.1 Chloroflexota bacterium
CTCCCCGTTGGAGCAGCCTGATCACAGTACGAGGGTGATGCTCTTACACCACTTGACGGGACACGACCGGAATCCGGTCTTGTACAGATCATTCTGCGTTTCGATACCCGAAGTCATCCGTTTGTAGAACCCCAGCGCGCAGGATATTTGCAGATGGGTGCTGCGCAGCGGCCATGTGTTGAATCACTGCGCAAACCACGAGTGGCTACGCATATGCGAGCAGAGGCCAATTGTACGGCATGGGTAGGCTGCGGACGCCCACTTACGTGTACACGATTATCGTGGTGGAACGCAGGGTGAATGGTTATCATTCCTGAGGTAGGTATTAGACACGTTTACGGTAGCGAGGCGGGTCTAAAGCAGGATTACGACCGCGATTTGAGGTTCGAATGCGTTCAGAGCGACCGCAATCCGTAGCAGTCGTTGGCCTGGGATATGTCGGCTTGTCGTTGGCGGTTGCTTTGGCTAGTCATTTTGAGGTTATTGGGCTTGATAATGACGCGCTGCGCGTATCCCAACTGGCCGATGGCAACGACCGGAACGACATGTTCCCCTCGGAGGCGTTGACCCAGCCGACGCTTCACCTAACGACCGACCCTGACACGCTGAAGGCGGCCGATGTCGTGATCGTCGCGGTTCCAACACCGGTTGACGAGAGCAACGCGCCTGATCTGACGGCGCTGCAGGGGGCGTGTGCGGTGGTCGGGGCGCGCATCAAGAGAGATGCGATCGTCGTGTTCGAGTCCACGGTGTTCCCTGGCTGCACGGAAGAAGAGTGCGTTCCGCTGCTGGAACAGGCGTCGGGCATGACGGCCCATCGTGATTTCGGTGTCGGGTATTCTCCGGAGAGGATCGACCCTGGAGACCGTACCCATGGTCTAGCCGATGTGGTCAAGGTGGTTTCAGCCGGAGACCCAGCGAGCTTGATGACCCTCGCAGGGATGTACGGCGAGGTTGTGCCTGCAGGCATCCACCAGGCGCCGACTATCCGTACAGCCGAAGCCGCGAAAGTCATCGAGAACGTTCAGCGTGATCTCAACATCGCGCTGATGAATGAACTGTCGATGCTCTTTCACAAGATGGATCTGAATACGGCGGATGTGCTCGCCGCTGCAGGGACGAAATGGAATTTCGTGAGGCTCAATCCGGGACTCGTCGGGGGGCATTGCATACCCGTTGATCCTTACTATCTCGTGCACAAGTCTCGCCAGTTGGGGTACGAGCCTCGGGTGATTCTGGCAGGCCGCGAGACCAACGATGCGATGGCGCGGTACGTGGCGGAACAAACGGCGGATTTGCTCGGCGCTGACGCGAGTGGCAACCGTTCACGACGTGTATTGGTGATGGGATTGACGTTCAAGGCCGACGTGCGCGACACGCGTAACGCGCAGGCGTCCGTGCTCGTGGCGGAGTTGGAAAGCCGAGGTGTCGAGGTTTGGGTGACTGATCCGCTGGTGTCGCCAACCAGCCAGACTGGGCGATACGTCGCCGATCCATTCACGGCCGGTGAGCGATTCGATGGAGTCGTTCTCGCGGTACCGCACGAGTCTTACCGCGCCCGTGGTGTCGACGAATTCCTAGGTCTGCTGGACGCCACGGCGGCCAAAACTGCGTTTGTGGACCTAAACGGAGTCTTCCCGCAAAGCGCATTCGAGCAAGCAGGGGTGGCGTACTGGTGTCTCTAACCAACTGGACACCAACCATGCCCCTGCGTTTGAGTACAGCACTGAAGTCTTCACTCGGTGAGCCAAACCGCAAAGCCCTTGGTTTTGTCGGAGCCGCGGTCACGCTGGCGTTGACTGCGTTGATAGTCGGGACCGCGTTCGCCCAAGATGTTGGCTGGCCCACGCCCCCCGCAGGGCCTCCGTTCTCGATACCCTCAGAGCAGGCGATGCAGGCGTCAATCACCGACTCCGTCGAAATTCCGGGCGCAGTGGTTCACGTTGTCCCGCCCTCGTGGCCGGGGCCTTTGCCCTTGATCCCTCCGATCCAAACGACCGAATTGTTGTTCACCGATAGCTCGTGGAGCGTGTTGCCGCTGACGCTTTGGGTCGACGCAGGAACTTTTGCCGAGGTCGTGCAGGTCCGCGTGGCCCCGGTAGAAACGAGCGAGTTACCCGCTATCGACGCCCGGCTGCTATTCGGATTCCAGATCGAGTTTTTCGACGCACGGGGAAAGCGGTTGCCGGCGGCACCTCAGCGCCCAATCCGGGTAGACGTGCCTGCGGCCGCCGTGACAGCGTCCGGGGTAGACGGCAAGAGCTTGTTGTTCTGGCTCCAGGCTGACGGCGAGCCCATGCCCCTGTTGACATCGTTCAACACCATTAGCGAGATACTGACCGCCCGTTTGATCTCCCCGGGAATCTTGGTACTCGCGGACGAGTCGTAGAGTGCTGCGCGGCTGCGCGTTCACACCTCAATCAAGAGTCGTGAATATGGCGCCGATGTAGAATAGTTACGAGTGATTGAGCACAATACCGAGGAGCGCCAAATGGAATATCCGTCGATCACAGCGCTACTCCCGATGAAGGCACATTCGGAGAGGGTCGCCAACAAGAACGTTCGCCCTTTTTGCGGTCGCCCACTGTTTCATTGGGTGATGGGAGAGCTCTCGCGAAGCGAGTACGTTACACACATCGTGGTTGACACTGACTCTGAAGAGATCGCCCGCAGTGCCAGCGACAACTTCGCCGTGACCATCCTAATGCGACCAGAACGACTGTGGGGAGACATGGTCGGCATCACGCCGCTCATCGACTTTGAGCTATCCCAGGTCGAGGGCGAAGTTTTCCTTCAGACGCATTCTTGCAATCCACTGCTGACCGCAGAGACGATCGACGCTGCTATCAAAGCGTTCGTCGAGTCTCCGGAGCATGATTCACTGTTCGCGGTCACGCCAGTCCAGAAGAGGTTCTTTTGGTCGTCGGGGGCACCGGTCAATCACGACCCAGCCAACATGTTGAGGACGCAGGATCTCGAACCCCTATTGGAGGAGAACTCCAACATGTATCTGTTTACACGGGAGTCGTTCCAACGTCACCGGCACCGGATCGGAGCGAACCCGATCATGTTTGAGATGGACGCCCTAGAGGCAGTGGACATCGATGAGGAATCTGATTTCACACTGGCCGAAGCGCTGATGCGCGCCCGCGAAGTAAAGGCGAAATCTCGCTGAAGCGTGCTGCCTGCGGGCCGTTCGCCGTGACGCAGTGGCGCATGTATCGCCCTCGCCGCTGCGCCGTGATCCCGGCTACCAACGCGACGACGAACCATCCATCGGGTAAAACCTGCAAGGGGACAGATTTGTGAACGATTTACGAGTGGGAATCACGGGTTATGGCGTCGTCGGCACGCGACGACACGACGTGATCAACAATCTGCCAAACGCGCAGGTGGTCGCGATATCGGATCGCCAGTTCGACGACACGCCCACCGAGCGAGACGGAGTTCGTTACTATCGCCATTTCGAGCAGCTGATCGAGGACGAGCTCGACGTGCTGTTCGTATGCCTACCGAACGATGTCGCTCCCGATGTCACTATCGCGGGCTTGGAGCATGGCCTTCACGTCTTCTGCGAGAAGCCGCCGGGCCGCACTGTGGCCGACATCCGTAGAGTGATCGCAGTTGAGCAGCAACACCCTCGCAGCAAGCTGAAGTACGGCTTCAATCACCGCTACCACGGCTCGGTTCGGGACGCATTGAAGATCGTGCAGACGGGGGAACTGGGGAAGGTTCTCAGCCTCCGTGGGCTTTACGGCAAGTCCGCGATGATCCCGTGGCCACGCCGGGCAACGCCGACCGACGATGATCGCGACGCTGCCGTTTGGCGCACCAGTCGCGAAGTGTCAGGCGGAGGCATACTGCTCGACCAAGGCATCCACATGGTCGATCTGATGCGGGCTTTCGCAGGGGGCGAGTTCGCCCAGGTGATGAGCATCGTGCGCAACACCTATTGGAACCATGATGTTGAGGACAACGCATATGCGTTGATGAGCACGTCCGATGGCGTTGTGGCCATGATGCATTCCACAGCTACCCAATGGCGTCACACCTTTGCGCTCGAGATTTCGCTTGCCCAAGGAGCGCTGCAGCTATCGGGGATCCTGTCAGGGACACGATCCTACGGTCAGGAGTCGCTCACCACTGCCTACCGAGACGACGCTGATCAAGGGATGCCGCGCGAGCAGCGCACGACGTACATCCGCGACACGTCGTGGAACGATGAGGTCGTGGACTTCTTCGACGCGATCGAGAACAACACGACGATCACGATAGGTACCAGCGACGAAGCTCTGAAGACGATGGAACTGGTTTACCAGATCTACTGCGCAGATGACGAATGGCGCGATCGCTTCCAGCTTACGGTTGAGTAATGGATGCGCCGGATAGTGGAGCAACGTGATCGGCCGCTCCATCCGGTCGTCCGAGTACGGGGTCTGGCCGTGCAGGGCCTTACGCCCGACGATTCACCTAATTGCCTTGGCATAGGCCGGATGTTTGTCCGTCGCCAGCCCTAGTGGGTGTGCCCTTCCGCGTCGATCAGGCAGTGCAAGCAACGCCTGGCTATTTCGACGCCGCGCTGTTAGTCGCGTCCTCCCGACCACGACGGTCGAGTGACAATGCGGGCAGGTCATGGGACCACCCCACCGACAGCGACTTCGATGGAGACGGGACGCCCGACTATCGGGACTCGGACTCGTAGCGCGAGCGGATGGCATGCGCGGTGGTCGGGAGACGTTGGTCATGTCCGAACCGTCGTACGTCCAGACATCTATGGCGGCTTCCAAAATTAGCCTTCCCAAGCCGCAGTGCCCACATTCGCGGTGCTCTTGAGCACGATGGTCCGTGGGCCAGGCGTCGTCAGTGCAATCTCGCGAGCGATGCCAAAGATCGCATCGGTGTTGGACGAACCATCTTCGTTCGATGGTGTTCCTACCGTGATGAAGATAACTTTGGAGTCGCGAGCGGCCCAAGAAACATCGGTGGTAAAGCCGATGCTTTGATTGTCCAAGGCGCTTCGGAGGAGATCCGCAAGCCCAGGTTCGTAGTAAGGCACCTTGCCCTCACTGAGCGAAGCGACCCGTTCTTCGCTGATGTCGACACAGATGACCTGATTGCCAATCTCAGCGAAGCAGATCCCTGCGACAAGACCAACGTAGCCAGTTCCAATGACAGCGACCGTCGACATCTCTCTTGCTCTGCGCCGCGGCACGCGCCGCCGACCGTCGTTCGAAATACTCAACTCATCCACCTCTACCTAAACATTGCTCGAGGCTGTGTGCGCCAACACGCGGGCTTCGTCGGGGTTTAGGCGACGACCTGACGCGTGTTGCGCGTAAATCACCTGGCTAATCCTTGTTCTTGCCGCGGCCGGGAGCGTCTCCCGATCGACCGGGCTCGTCATCATCGTTGTCTTGCTGACGGCCAGGCGCGTCTCCGGATCGACCCCGGCTGCTGTCGTCGTTGTCATCGTCATCTTCGTGCCCAGGGGCATCACCTGAGCGACCTCGCTCTTCATCGCCTTCACCGTCGCCGTTAGTAGGCGACGTTGAACCTTCATCGCCTACTAGGCCTGGGGGGCCACCGTGCTCGTGGTTGTCATCGCCGTAGCCCCAACCGGGCAGATATCCGTAGCCGTACTTGGCTTCGTCCGAATCGTTGAAGCCCGCACTCACGGTGTCGTCTGCTGAGATGGGACCAAACGCCAGCGCACCGAAAACCGCGAGGTTTATCCCGACTGCTGCAATCACTTTCCTGACATCCATTGGGGTCTCCTTGGGGACGGCGGCTGACTGATCGCAAGATACTTACGCCCTTCGACTGAACGGCCAAACCGTCAATAGATATAACGACCAGCGACCCTTGGTGTTAGTACCATCGGCGGTGCGGGAGACGGTGGGCACGGGTATTCACAACTGCGCGCATAGTGCCCGAATGTGAGTGGCACGGATGGGGAATGGCCTTCGCCACAGAGCGCACTGGCGGCATCTGTCAGAACGCAGAGTGCCGGTTCAATTCGTAGGTCGATTCACGACTCCCAGCGGCCGCTTTCACCTCTGCGGTGCCGGCCTTGAGGAGTGCGCTGATGGCGGCAACAGGGGCGAGGCTTAGGTTGTGACGGATCTCCATGGCCCGAGCACCCACAACCACGTGTTGGGCCTAAACTGCGCACGCGCTTATGAGCGCAGATTCGCGCACGGCGCGTTCCGTGGTTCAGAGGGGGCGCTCACGTGCACATTCCAAGGTTTGACGAGGCTCCATCGACGGGAGTCTCATCACGCATCTGCGTCCACGCGTGAGCCATCAGAACCCGGCAGGGTACCGTCCGCTGGCCCGGCCAACTCAGAAGCGGCCTCTAGTATTCAAAGACTCGGTTTCGTAATGGGGACAGGCGGGTTTGTGAAGTTAGAGGCCAGTTGGTTCAAATAAGGGGACTCAGTACAGCGTCAAACTCGGGTCGTGATCGAACCGCGTTGACGGCCAACCCTCGGAACATTTTCGCGACGGCAAAAGGCCCAGCCGATTGTCGGCTGGGCCTTTGATGCTAGATGGTCGGGGTGCCCGGATTCGAACCGGGGGCCTCGTCGACCCGAACGACGCGCGCTACCGGGCTGCGCTACACCCCGATGTATCGACATTTCTGCCGAATTTTTCTGCCACACTGTCAACGTCGGGGACCCGAA
>JAQCEV010000125.1 GCA_027618515.1 Chloroflexota bacterium
TCGGGGGTGCCCACGTGTCCCCCGTCTCACGCGCTACCTTCTGGTACTCACCCCGCCACACGTCACCATCGATGTTCGTGTCGATAAAGCCGTGGTTGGGGTCGCGGATCACACCCATGGGGTCTTCGCCACGCTGCACGCGCTCGATCTGCTCCTTCACCACCCGACGCAACAGAACAACTCCCCTGTCAGAGTAGCTCAGGTGCTCATTCCTGCGATCGACGATGAACCCCTGCGTCTCCCACGCCATGTGGTCTTGGGCGATCACTCCCCGGTTGTCGAACTTCGCGACCGGGTGCATTTGATCCGCTGGCTCCTTGTAAGGCTCTAGGTACTGCACCGGTGGGTTGAACGCGTCCTCAGGCTCAGAACCGTCTTCGGTCAGCCTGAAGTTCACATGGATGTGCCACGTGTGATGGTCATCGATCGGCGTCCGGAATTGCGTGCTCGGCCCCTGACGCAAGATCGTCGGGAACAGTACGGGGTGCTCGTCGACGACCCCTGTCGTGTACGTGCGCTTTTTCATCAACCCATAGTCGGTCAGGTAGAACTCGAAGCTCTGCACATCATCCGTGTAGCCGCGCGTCGTATTCACGGGCTCCCGCTTGCCTCGTCCGTAGAACTCCTGGTGCAATACCTGTAGGTGGGCCGGATCCATGGAATTCTCCATCGCCTGGAACCAATTACAGTCGAGTTGCGGATGCACGATGATCTGCCGATGCCCGTCTTTGCGCATCAGCGTGTCGAACGGTGTGAACTCCGGCGCCGGCTGCGGTCCCATGTACGCCCAAATCAGATTCAGGTACACCCGCACCGGGTACGCCGTCGTCTTCACGTTCTTCATGATTGCGTCGTTACGTTCTGGTGGAGTCTCGATGATGTTCCCATCGCAGTCCATGAGCCAACCGTGGTAGGCGCACGAGATCCCTCGCTCCTCCACGCGTCCGTACACCAGCGAAGCGTTCCGATGAGGGCACTTGTCCGCGATCAACCCGGTTCGTCCAGACTTGTCCCTGAATAGGACCAGATCCTCGCCAAGCACGCGAACGAACTTCGTGGGACTGTCGTCGCTCAGACCCTCCGCCACCGAGATCGGGTGCCAGTAGCGCCGCAGCAAATCGCCGCCTGGCGTGCCTGGCCCTACGCGCGTGATCAGATCGTTCTCTTCTTGCGTCAGCAACCTGTTACCTCCACACTCCGACCGTCATAGTAGGCCTATCTCAGTGCATCTTTCCGCACCGTTCACGCTAGAGCCATCGCTCGACGCCATCAAGGGGTGTGTGTTCCCATAGGGGGCACAAATTACTTAGCAGAAACCGCAGGAGACCTAGATGGAAATTGGTATCGCGTACCCGAAAGTTATCCCCGCTACTCGAGGCGAGCGCATCCTCGAATGGGCCGAGCGGGTCGATGAGGGCCCATTCTCGTCCCTCGCATTGATCGACCGCCTCGTTTACGGCACCCACGAATCGCTCATCGTCCTCGCCGCCGCCGCCGCCGTCACGCAGCGGGTACGCCTCATGCCAACAGTCCTGGTCGCCACACTGCGCCCTGCTGCGCTTCTCGCCAAACAAGCAGCCAGCATCGACTCCATCTCCGGCGGTCGCCTCGTCCTTGGCCTGGGCGTCGGTTCTCGCCCTGACGACTTCGCCGCCGTTGGCGTTTCCATGCGCACTCGTGGCAAGCTCTTCGATGAGCAGATCGACACCATCCGCCGCATCTGGGCTGGTGAGCGCATGAGCGAAGACGTTGGCCCCATCGGCCCCCGTCCTGCGCGCCCCGCTGGCCCCGAGATCCTCATCGGGGGGCGCTCCAAGGCTGCCCTTCAGCGCTCCGGCATCAAGGGTGATGGCTACATCGCAGGCTCTGCGGGCAGTGGCACCACCAACGAGGTACTGGAAGTCGCGAACTACTACAAGGTTGCGGAGCAGGCCTGGAAGGACGCAGGTAAGCCAGGGCGGCCCCGGTTCGTCGCCGCGCTCACCTGTGCCGTCGGCGCGTACGCCGCTGAGCGCACACGAGAGTCCATGCGCTCCTACTACGCCTTCCGCGGTGAGGCCGCCAAGAAGATGGAGCTGCCCATCCCCTACACGCGCCAAGCGATCATTGACGCCATGGATGCCTTCGAGCAGTCCGGCGTTGACGAACTGATACTCGAGCCTGGCATCGGCGACCTCGACCAGGTTGACCAGTTGGCAGATATCATCGCGACGCGATAGTTCTGGCGCGATTCGGTATCAGTTGTTGACCTTACCCCTGTGTCCACCTATAGTCCCCGCCAAACAGGCGGGGACTATTCATTTTGGAAGAACATCGACTAGCCAGTGGCATGACCTGCCTCACGGCAACACCCACAGCCGCCGGGCCACGGCCCGCAGTTGTCCTCATCCATGAGCGGTACGGGATCGTCGAGCACCAGCGCCGACTTGCTGAGCGGTTTGCCGCCGATGGCTACGTCGCCTGCCTGCCTGACCTCTTCCACCGATTCGATGGCGACCGCGACGCCCTCGCCCGTGGTGACGCGCGCGCCGACCTTCACGACGACAACGCCCTCGCCGACCTGGACGAAACCCTCGCCTTCTTGCGCGAGCAGACCTACGTCAGCGGCGACGACATCGGCATCGTCGGCGTATGCCAGTCTGGTAGGCAACCGCTGCTCTACGCGGCGCACCGCACGGACGTCGCAGCCATAGTCGTCGCCTACGGCGGAGTCGGTCGCAACGACTGGCAACCCAACGAAGGACGCCCGTCGTCCGTCGCCGACTTCATCGCCGACGTCAGTTGCCCTGTGCTCGGCTTGTTCGGCGAGCAGGACCACGTCGTCGCCGTCGAAGAGGCCACGCGGTTCAGGAACGAGCTAGAGGAGCATCGCAAGAGCTATCGGATGCGCATCTACGAAGGCGCACCCCATGGCTGGCTCAACGACACCATGCCGGGACGTTATCGTCACGAACAGTCGGAGGCAGCGTGGGCGGAGATCATCCGCTTCTTCGGCGAAACGCTCGATAACCGCTGGGATCCCAATCACGTAACGTGGAGCTTTGAAAGCTCCATCTCGCCCGCATACGACTTCGCCAATAATCGCAGGCTCGAATGAGCCCAGGAGACACGCTATGAACCCGCTTCTCGCCGCTGGTGCTACCGCTACTGAGGGCACCGACGTCAAAGTTTTAGTTGACAGCGCTCAACTGGATGCCTACTTTTCGAGGCCTGCCGGTTCTGCCGCAGTTCCGGGAGTCGTCGTCATCCACGAGAACCGCGGACTGGTGCCCTACCTCCGTGATGTCGTCGACGGTCTGGCCAGCAACGGCTACATGGCCGTCGCCCCCGACCTCCTGACCCGTGAGGGTGGCACCGCTAGCATCGAAGACGTGCCGCCGATTCTGTCGGAGATCCCCCGCGAGCGCCTCACAGCTGACGCCCTTGCAGCCATCAGCTTCCTGCAAGGGCAGGGGGCCACGAAGATCGGCATCATGGGGTTCTGCTTTGGTGGCGGGGTGACCTGGCGCGCCCTGATCGCATGCCCGGATATCGCTGCGGCAGTGCCGTTCTACGGCTCAAACCCTCCGCTGGAAGGCGTCGCCAACATCACGGCGGCCGTCCACGCCTGCTATGGCGCGCTGGACGAACGTGTGAACGCCGGTATCGACGACATGATGGCAGCGCTAGCCGCCGCAGATGTCACGCACGAGCACAAGGTCTACGAAGGCGCTGGCCATGCCTTCCACAACCACACCAACGAAGCTCGATACCACGAGCCCGCCGCCACGCAGGCGTGGGCCGACACCTTGGGGTGGTTCGCCAAGTACCTCGCTTAGTAGCAGGCGTTGCTAGGCAGTGTCGCGACTCGTCGGTAAAGGCTGAGCTAACCGTCGACAGGCAAGCGCACGGTGAAAACCGTCATGCCTGGCTCGGAGGTCAGCGAGATGGCGCCGTGGTGTTTGTACACCACGATGTTGTACGCGATGTCCAGGCCCATGCCTGTGCCCTTGCCTGGCGGCTTCGTCGTGAAGAATGCGTCGAAGACGCGCCCCTGGATATCTCCTGGAATCCCCGCGCCATGGTCTTCGATGTCAACGACGACGAAACCGTCGTCGGTGCTCGTGCGGATGTAGAGGTCGCCCTCGCCGCTGATCGCATCGATCGCATTGTCCAGCAGGTTCGTCCAGACTTGGTTCAACTCGCTGCCGTGAGCCTGGATCCTTGGCAGATCGCCGTAATCTCGGTGAACGATCACGCCGTCCTTCAGCTTGCTACGCAGGATCAGCAGCGTATCGTCGATGCCCTCGTGAATGTCCACCTCTTGAACCGGAGCCTGATCCAGGTAGGAGTAGGACTTGAGCGCTTTGACGATCTCTGAGATTCGGCCCGCCCCCTGACCGATCTCGGCCAGTAGGTTGTAGACGTCGTAGGCCGTGGCCAGAACGTTCGCAACAGCAGTCATTTTGTCGTCGCTGAATCGTTCGCTCAACTCGCTGATCGCATCCGCGTCATAGCCAAGACTCGCCAGTGGACTAGCGAGCTCCCATGCGTTCTCAACGTTCGCATCTTCAAGCGCGCTCTCAACCTCGCCTTCGCGGTCGCTGCGCTCTAACGGGTCGAGTATCGGCGGCCGTGCCGCGACCGACATGGTACGCGTCGTCTCTTCTTCAAGCGCTTGAAGCTCGTCCTCGGTGAAGTCCGCGTTGCCAAGCTTGCCGCGCGCCTCCGCGAACCGGGAGATCGCGTTGTTGATCTGATCCGCCCCGCGACGAACCGCCGCCGCTGGATTGTTCAACTCGTGCGCAACTCCCGCCGTCAGCGTGCCAAGTTGAGCCATCTTCTCGCCCTGGCAAAGCATCGCCTCCGTGCCCCGCCAACGAGCGAGGATCGTGTAGAACATCGCGCGTGTGGCAGACAAACTAGTGGCGAGCAGGTGCTCCAATTGCTCCTTGCGGATCGCCATCAGCTTGACTCTGTCCTTGGCACGCACCGCCGCTGAGCGAGGGCTATTCTCAATCAACGCCATCTCGCCGATGACATCCCCGGAACCTCGCACCGCGAGCAGCACGTCGCGGTCGGCGGATTGCTTCACGACCTCGACCTCGCCTTCGACTATCACGTAGGCGCGGTCGCCAACATCGCCTTCAGCGAAAAGCTGCTCTCCTGGTTCAAGGATCACCTCTTCTGATCCTTCGCAGATCGCGCGCAAGTCATCGTCCGGCAGACCGGCGAAGAGGGGAACACCCTTGAGGAGATCGATAGGGTTGATCGTCATACGGTTTGCAGATACTCGTGGACTTGGCTGATCGTTACGGACCCCTCACCAACGGCGGACGCCACACGACGAACGACGCCATTGCGAACATCGCCAGCGGCGAAGATGCCCGGTACTGACGTCTGCTCCATGCGCGCCGCGAGATTCACCGCGTCGCCCAGTGCCGTGTACTCGACGCGCAGGTCTGACCCCACCTCGCCGACTACCACCAAACCCGTGTTGATGCCGACCAGTACGTCGAACTCAAAGCCCCACTGGGCCTCGATCTGCTTCTTGTACGGTTCGATTGCCCTCAGTATCTCCAGCCCAGCCAGCACCGCGCGCTGCGGGTCGTCCTCATGGGCGATCGGCGCACCGAAGAACGCCAGGATCGCGTCCCCCATCAGGCGTGCTAGCGTTCCCTCGTAGGCGTAGACCGGCGAGGTAAGGTGCTCGAAAGCACCGTTCATGATGTCCGCCCACTCTTCCGGGTCCAGCTTCTCGGCCGTCGCCGTTGAGCCCTTCACGTCGCAAAACAACATCGTCACCACGCGACGCTCGCCCTGCATGCCGCCGCCCGTGCGTGCGGACTCCAACTTGGCCAGCAGTTCCGCCGGTATGTACTGCTCGATGCGCGCCGTCTCCGCTGGTTTCGGCTCCTCGACTGGAGCACCAACCTTCTGACCGCACACGAAGCAGAATTGCGAACCAGTCGGCAACTCTGCCGCGCAGTTGGTGCAACCCTGTGCCATCGCCGATCCGCAACTCATGCAGAACTTGGCTCCATCCGGGTTCGTCGTCGCGCATTTCGGGCAATTCATAGGGAAGTCACTCCGCGAGCATTCCTTCGTAACCCGGCTCAAGGTCGATGCCGAGTTCCGTCTGGACAGCCGCTAGCTCTATAAGAATCTGTTTCTGGTGTTCCTGGCTCATGTGCACGGGGACGATCTTCGGGAGTGTTACCCCTGCGTTCTGCGCGTCTATGATCCGCGTCCGCACCATGGCGGGCGTCAGGTGCTTCGAGACCTCTGCCCGCGCCTTCATGTCGTTCGGGAACGTTACATCGACATACAGGATGTCCGGCGTCAACTCCTGCTGCATGAACGGCAGCAGCGGGCCACCCGTGTCCCCTGTGTATGCCACGCAAAGGTTGTCGGACTTCACGATGTAGCCGATCGTGGGCACGGGGTGTTCGGCCGGGACGGCCATGACCTCGAACCCGCCGATGGAAAGCGGTGTGCTGTGGTTGATCTCATTGAAGCGGAACGCTGGAGACGTTTCGTTGAGGTGCGCCGTCAGGTCGGGGTAGAACTCGCCGTTAGAGGTGGCTCCGGAAAACTGAACAGTGGGGATAAGTGGA
>JAQCEV010000126.1 GCA_027618515.1 Chloroflexota bacterium
AGGATTCGATGCTCCCCGTTGGAGCAGCCTGATCACAGTACGAGGGTGATGCTCTTACACCACTTGACGAGACACGACCCCTCCGAGATGATGAACATGTCGAGCCCGAGTTCAAAGCTATTGCCAGTACTAAGGTATTGAATTTGAAGCAGTCGATTCCTGTGAGGGATTGATGTACTGCCCCACATGTGGAACCTCCAACGTCTCCGAAGCCAAGTTCTGCGCCAACTGCGGGGCACCATTGGTGCAGCCTGCCCCTCCCAGCCCCCCCGAAGCGGGGCGCAGCGAAGCCGAGATCCGAGTCGATGTCTCCCCCTGCACAGCCGCCGTCGCGCTCATTCCAGCGGGACTCATCGTCGGCACTAGCCTGGGCCTGATCGTAGATCTCGCGAGGTACGGCAACTACGAGATTGGAGCCTTCCTTAGCACCGTGCTTCTGGTTGCTGGAATCGCGGTGGCCGCATCGATGATCCCACCGCGATTCAACACCGGCCGCATAGCGGTTTTCGGCGTACCGCTAATCATTCTCGGCTACACCGGCCAAACCGGAATGGGTTTGATCGGAGTCGGCATCGGCATGCTCTTGCCGTTGATTTTCTGGCGACAGCTTCTCGCCAGTCATCGAGTCACGCTCGCAGTCCTAGTAGTGGTCGGCCTAACCGCAGGCGCGCTCGGGTTCGTCGCCGTCACGAGCCTCGGAGAAGGCTCCAGCCGCTTCGCCTCCACCTTCGCGTTACTCGTCGTTGCCCCGGCCGTCCTGATGAAACCGGTGATCAAGAGGACTCGCCGGCTACCGAGAACCCCGATTTGACCCATATCCTCGTTCGGGCACCAGGTCATTCATACCTAACGATTGGGTACAGATGTCACTCCCCGCGAGTCGCCGGTCCTCGTACGATGCGCTCGTGACCGTGCGTGGGGCGCCTATCACGCGCCCCCATCCATCCGTAGCATTCCGTTTCGATATAACCCGCGAACCGCGGGGATAAGGCAGAGGATTCGATGACTACCGAGAACCCTGACACGATTCACTGCCCCTCCTGCGGGCACCAGAACGCTGCCACCTCGCACTTCTGCATCTCATGCGGCGACCCCCTGTCGCCCGCTAGCGCACCGATCGCCTCACCAGATCCAGCGCCAGCGACTGACATCGTCGAGCTCCAACGCGAATTCACTCGACTCTCGACCCGCGTCGGCGCGCTGGAAACCCGATTGGGCCTCCGCCCGGCGACTGCTGCTCCACAACCTCAACCCACACAGGCCTCCGCTCCAGCGGCAGCCGTGTCCTCCGCCGGCCAGACATCAAGCGTCATCGTCGGAGCACGCGAAACCGCCACGCAGGCCCAAGCAGGGCGCGCGCAGGTTTCCGGCCAATCAACAGTCCCTCCCACGCACCACGCACCACCGCCGAGCCGCTTTTCCTCCATCGACTGGGAAACGGTCATGGGTCGCAACTGGTTCGCGATCATCGGTGCCATCGCTCTTGCTCTCGGAGCCGCCTTCTTCCTGCGCCTCGCCTTCGACAACAACTGGATCGGCGAGACCGGTCGCGTCCTATTGGGCCTCCTCGGCGGCTTCATCCTGCTGGGCGTAGGCGAGTACACCGCTCGACGCATCCCTCGCTGGTCACAGCCCGTCACCGGTGGCGGCATCTCGATCCTGTACCTCTCCATCTACGCCGCCTTCGGCTTCTACCAACTCATCCCACCTGTCGCAGCCCTGGCCTTCCTCCTCCTCGTGGTAACCATCGCAGGCCTACTGGCGATCCGGTACGAGTCGATCACCATCGCTCTCATGGGCATCGCTGGCGCATTCCTCACGCCTTTGCTGCTAGGGAGCGACATGGAGGACCAACGCTTCGTCCTCCTCGGCTACCTCCTGGTTGTCGACCTCGGGATACTGGGCGTCGCCACCTTCAGGAACTGGCGCTGGTTCACCCTCCTGGGCATGATCGGCACATACCTACTGTTCGCAGTCTGGATCAACATCATCCCGGTCGACGAACTGCTACTGGCCCAGGCCGGTATCTCCGCCGCGTTCCTGATCTTCGTCGGCGCAACCACTCTGTTCCACATCGTCTGGCGACGCCCGCCGCAGCCGTTCGATATGGCGCTCATGACCATCAACGCGGTCGCCTTCTACGCCACGACCTTCGGGTTGTTGTGGGTTGAGTACGAGATCTGGTTCGGCCTGATATCGCTCTCGCTCGCGGTCTTCTACGGTGCCGTGGGTTACGCCTCGATCAAACGCTCAGGCGCACCACCGGAGATCGCGCTCTACTCGCTGGCAAGCGCGCTCTTATTCCTCACGATCGCAGCACCACTGCAACTCAGCGGCAACTGGATCACCGTGGCCTGGGCCGCCGAGGGTGCCATCCTCATCTGGGTCGGATTTACCGTAGCCAGCGACCGTGCCCGCATGTTCGCCCTGGGCGTGCTTGCTATCGCCGTCTTCCGGCTCTTGGCGTTCGACACCTTCTGGCTCGACATCCGCGATTTCGAGATCTTCGTCAACGAGCGCTTCCCCACGTTCGTGGTTGGAATCGCCGCTTTCTACGTGGCCACCTTCCTCTACCGAAAGCACAGAGCGTCGGCATCGGATTGGGAACGCAACGTCGATGGGTTCCTTATGGTCAGCGCCAACCTGCTCACGGTCTGGATACTCACCGCTGAGGTCTTCAGCTTCTACGAGCGCCGTGCCCTGGAAACGCTTGTCTTCGAGTACCGAGACAACGCCCACAACGCGCAGGTCTCGGCCATCACCGTCACGTGGGCGGTGTACGCCATGGGCATGGTCGCTGTCGCCTTCGCACGACGCATGATGTTCCTGCGCTGGCTGTCGATCGCCCTGATCGGCCTGGTCGTCGCCAAGTTCATCCTCTTCGACACCGCCGTGATGGGCAGTCCACGGCCTTCGCTCCTGCTGGCAGCCAACTTCTACTTCGTGTCGGTGGTCGCCGTCTCCGCCATGGTCATGTTTGCCGCATTCATGACCGCGCGGCATCGTGACCAACTGCTCCCCGGCGAACGTCAACTATTCACGGTTCTTGTCGTGCTCGCCAACGTCGTTGCCCTCTGGGGCCTCTCCGTCGAGTCCTGGCGCTTCCTCACGGGCGCCGAGCGAGGCGGCACCGAGGATCTCGAGAGCGCCAAACACCTAACACTCACCATCTTGTGGACCCTGTACGCCATCGGCCTCATCGCGATTGGAGTCGTGAGGAAGTCCCGAACGTTGAGGCTTGCGGGCATCGCGCTGATGCTCTTGCCCATAGCCAAGCTATTCGGCTTCGACGTCTTCCTGCTCGTCAGGGGATACCGCGTCGCAGCATTCGTCTCGCTCGGGGTTCTGCTCCTTGCCCTTGGCCTCGCCTACCAGCGCTACAGTGAAGTCTTCAGAGGCTTCTTCATGGCCGAGCAAGGCGACCGTCTAGTCGAGGCCGGGCCCGGGTCGGAGTCAGGGTCCGAAACGAACGGCGAAGTTGGCCCTGAGAGCCCAAGCGAGAGCCCAGCCCAAGCAGGAGAAAAAACCGATGAGTAGATTCGCCAAGATATCCGCGCTCGGCGCCGCCATCGCCTTGGCACTGATTGCAGCCCCCGTCGCGGCCGACTACACAGGGTCTGATTGGCGCTACTTCAAGACCATCGAGATCCCCGCTGGAGTCGATGGCGAAGGTCTCGTAGAGGTGCCCATCGACGCCCAGACCTTCGAGGGCTCCTCGCGTGGTCTCGCCGACCTCAGGATCGTGGATGCAGGCAATGGCGGTGAAACACAGTACAAGCTCGTCATCGAACGCGCCGACCGCCGACGCAGCGCAGTGTCCCTCAGCATGCGTGACCTGGGTTCCGTCGCCGGCCAGCACACGCAGTTCGTCCTAGCGCTCAGCAATCCCGGTAGCCTCCACAACGAGGTCGAGATCCTCACCGGCTCACGCAATTTCCAGCGACGCGTGACCATCGAAGCCAGCACCGACGGCAACACGTGGGCCATGCTGGAAGACGACGCCGAGATCTATGACTTCACCATCGCTGACCGTGGAGTCACCACTCGCGACACCCACGTACGCTACCCCGTTTCCACCGCTCCCCAGATCAGGACCACCATCGTCAACGGCGACGAGCCCCCGCTCGATATCGGAGGAGCCACCGGGTTCTTCATCGACGATATCGGCGCTCGCGAAACCAACTGGCCAGCCACCGTCACTAGTCGCACGGAGGACACCGAGCGACGCATCTCCCACACCGTCTTCGATCTGGGTGGCCTAGGACGTCCAGCTGACCGGCTCGACCTCCAGACCGACCAGATCAACTTCTACCGCAACGTCAACCTCGCGGGCAGCAACGACGGCACGCAGTGGACGGCGCTTCGTTCCTCAGCCAACGTCTACGCGTTCAGCACACCACAATTCCGTGGCAGCGCGCTCTCCCTCGGATTCGCCGACTCCACGTTCCGGTACTACCGCGTCTCAGTCCTCAACGCAGACAACCCTCCACTGGAGCCGTTCACCGGCACCGTCTATGGCCCCGCCCACAACGTGATATTCCAGCCGCAGCCAGGCGCCACGTATCGCCTCGCCTACGGCAACCCCGCCGCCCACACACCCTCCTACGAGCTTGAGCACCTCCTGCCCTACCTCGTCACCGAAAACCTACCCATCGCCCAGCTTGGCAGCCGATCACCCAACCCCGCATTCAGCCTACCGCCCGTCCCCCAGAAACCCTTCACCGAACGCTACCCCTGGCTCCTGCCTCTTGCCCTCGCCCTCGGCGGCCTCGTCATCGGCTTCTTCCTCACCCGCATATGGGCCGACGTCAAAGCCAAGCTCCCCCCGCCAGCAGCCTAGGTAGGCAGCGGATAGCACGCTTGGTCCATGGCTCCAATGGTTACGGGCAAAAGGCAAAGGGAGAAACGGACATCACATTGACTCTGCGCGGGGATCCCAGCGACGGAAGGCTGCGCCCGCCAGCACCAACCCGACTCCGATACCTGCCGGTACCGTCAGCAGGAAGATGACGGCCGACTGGTCGTCCGCTGCGCTGCGCTCTCTGAATGCAAATAACCACCCCGACGCAAGACCCAAGGCAACACCGCCGGTCATACCAACGACTGCCCACCACAGGAAGGGTCGCCAGCGCCAGCCTACCAACAGCAGCACAGCGAACAAGCTGAGTACCGCCACGGCGATCGCCCGACGTCCCGAAACCAGCAAGAACGCAGGCAATAGCACGCCTACGCCCCAGGTCAGTATCGATACCAGCGTCCTCAACAGCTTGTCCATTACGGGCAATCATCCCACACCAGCCACGCCCGAACCATTCTCCACGACCGAACCCACCAACGAGCCCGGCACCCACCGGAGCTCCCAGCGACCTTTAGTCCGGCGGCGAAGCCATGAGATCCGAGGGCGAGCCCCGACCTGCTACACGACCGAACCCACCAACGAGCCCGGGGCCCCCGGAGCGGCCTCGCGACCTTTAGTCCTAGCGCCGAAGGCAAGAGATCCGAGGGCGAGCCCCGACTAGCTACACGACCTGCCTAGAATCGAGCCCGGGAAAAGGCAAGAGATCCGAGGGCGAGCCCCGACTTGCTCCACGACCAAACCCACCAACTCGCCCGGGGCGTGTAGCCTATACAGATGCCTTCAACAAAAGACTGGATAGAGTTCAAAGTAGAAGTCCCCTTCGAGTTCGTCGAGCCCGTGGCTGAACTGTTCCGCAAGTTCGGCAAAGGCGGCGTCGCCATCGAAGAGGCCGGCGGATGGAACCCTGACGAAGGCGAATCGCGCCCCGAGCGCCCCAACGCCATCCTCCGCACCTACATGCCGCAAACCGCCGCGTACAAGTCCAACCGCGAGATGATCCACATAGGTGTAGCCCTCATCTCCAAACTCACCGACGTCTCGCCCATGGAAGAGCGCGACATCGCGGAGCAGGAATGGGAGGACGCCTGGAAGGCCCACTTCACCCCGCTCCGCATCGGCCAACACCTCATCGTGCAGCCCCCGTGGAGGCGCGGCGAAGAATTGCCCGGCGATATCGTCATTGAGATCGACCCTGGGTTCGCATTCGGCACCGGCCACCACCCGACAACCCATCGCGTCCTCGAAGCCATGGAGCGCCTCCTCGTGCCAGGGCAGGACGTCCTGGACGTCGGCGCTGGCTCCGGCATCCTCACCGTCGGCGCCGCCAAACTCGGCGCTGGCAAGATCATCGGCGTGGAGATCGACAACATCGCGCTCAAGGCGGGTCGCGCCAACCTCCGCTCCAACGGAGTCTCCGGTGCCGCCCGCTTCTACGCAGGCTCCCTCCCCAACGAGCACGTGCCGCAGGGCTGGGCGGACCTGGTCCTCGCCAACGTCAACTCCGTCGCCCTCACCAACCTCGCCCCCGAGCTCGCACACGCCACCAAGCCAGGCGGCTGGCTCGTCGCTGCTGGCATACTCACGGAACGACAGCAAGGCGTAGAAGACGCCTTCACCACCGCAGGCCTCACCATCACCGAACGCATCTACGACGACGACTGGGTCGCCCTCATCTGCCAGATGCCAGCGTAGGCAGGGCGAACGCCCTGCACTATCGGCGGGCCTGTTAATCGCCG
>JAQCEV010000127.1 GCA_027618515.1 Chloroflexota bacterium
CAGCATAAGCAGGCAGGGAATCCACTTACCTCGACGGCCCTGACTGTTCAAACAACCGGGACCACCTCACAGATCGAGCAAACGACAGATGAGCTACTAAGTGATTCACGGTGAGCACAAGTAGGTAGCTTGCGACCCCGTCGCCCCCGGTCCGTCCCCTCCAGTACAATGCGTCCTGAAATCCCATCGTTTCAGAGGACACGCTTTGGCCATCGGCATCTTCGGACTTCCCCGCACCGGTAAAACATCCATCTTCAACGCTGTCAGCCGCGGCCACGCGGAAACATCTTCGTTCCGCACCAGCGGCGGCCAGCCGAATATCGGCGTCGCCAAGGTCCCTGATATCCGGCTCGACAAGCTGGCTGAGATTTCGAAGCCCAAGAAGCTAACGCCCGCCGAGGTTGAGTACATCGACATCCCCACCTCGCCCGACGCCATGGCCAAAGGCATCGGCGGAGAATTCCTCAACGTCCTCCAGCGCTGCGAATCGCTCATCATGGTCTGCCGCTCCTTCGAGAACGCCGCTGTCCCCCACGTAGAGGACACCATTGACCCGTATCGTGACGCCGAGTCGCTGGAGATGGAGCTCATGTTCTCCGACCTCGCCCTCCTCGAGCGCCGTGAACACCGGATCGGTACGCAGCTACGCTCGGCCAAAGTCTCCGAGCGGGACGCGCTGGCCAAAGAAAAAATCATCATCGGCAAGATCCGCGAGCAGTTGGAGGCGGAAGTCCCCGTCCGCGAACAAGACCTGCCTGCTGAGGCCCGACCGCTCCTAGAGAACTTCCAACTCCTCTCCGGCAAGCCCCTCATGATCGTCTTCAACATCGACGAAGATGCCGTCGATCGCACCGCTGAGATTGAGGCTGAGATGGCTGCCAAACTCGATAAGCCTCACGTATCGACCGTGGCCTTGTCTGGCAAGCTTGAGATGGAGCTCGCCGGAATGGATCCCGCAGAAGAAGCCGAGTTCCGCGAATCCCTCGGCGTCGGCGAGCCCAGCCTCGACCGCATGATCCGCGTTTCCTACGACCTGCTGGGGCTCATCTCGTTCCTGACCACCGGTCCCGACGAAACCCGTGCTTGGACTATCCGCAAGGGGATTTCCGCCGTCGATGCCGCTGGCAAGATCCACTCCGACATCCAGCGCGGCTTCATCCGCGCCGAGATCGTCAGCTATGAAGACCTCATCAGCACCGGCTCCATCGCCGAGGCCCGCAAGCAAGGCACCTTCCGGACCGAAGGCAAGACCTACATCATGCAGGACGGCGATGTCGTCAACTTCCTCTTCAACGTGTGATCGCCGCCGCGACCTCGGTGCAAGCGTTGCTGTACCCTGCGCGCAATCCGATGCCAAACGACGACCTCAAACGCGCCATACTCGAGTTGGAAGAACGACTCCTCACCCAGGATGTCCGCGCGTCCCGCCAGTCGCTGGACGGCCTGCTCGCCGATGACTTCGTTGAGATTGCTGCCTCTGGCAGCGTGTACAACAAAGCATCGATCATCGAAGCCCTGCTGACCGAAACGCCCCGCCAACTCACCGTCTCTGAATTCAAAGTCCGCGAGATGAGCACCGACCAAGCCCACGCCACGTATCGCGCCACCGACGGCGCGACCGGCAGCGCCTCCAACCGATCATCCGTCTGGCGCTACGAGCAAGGTGTCTGGCGCCTCGCCTTCCATCGCGGAACGCCAATCACGCGCCCCTAGCTCCCCCAGGCACCGCGCTCCCCCTATCCCCACGCCAATCGTCCATAGCACCCGTGCGCAGGACCAAATCACCCTAGCCATCGAATCACGCCGAACGACGGATACCGTCCAGCGGTGACGTAGACCGCTATGATGGGGGAATGTGGGAGACACTGAAGAGCCTCATCGTGCGTGGCTATGCCGCCACCAAAGCATTCGCCAAGCGCATCAAGCGTCAGCTCGCCATCTGGCGCAGCGTGCTGCGGCACCCCCGCACGCGTCGCCTCTGCCTAAAGCGCTCCTCTGGTTCGCCATCGCCTACGCCTTGATGCCCTTCGACCTCATCCCCGACTTCATCCCCCTCCTCGGCTGGCTGGACGACCTCGTCTTCGTCGCCGTCCCCATCGCGATCGCAATCAAGCTCGTTCCCGCCGACATCATCGCTGAATGTCGTGCCGCCAACCCACCGCCAGCGCTAAACTCTCGCCCATGACACTTGGCCTTTACGTTCACGTCCCTTTCTGCGAAACGAAGTGCCCGTACTGCGACTTCAACACCTACGCGGCCATCGAATCGCTCATGCCTGGCTACGTCGACGCCGTCGCCAACGAGATTACCGAATGGGGCGCGTGGCTGGAGCGTCCCACGCTTTCTAGCCTCTTCTTCGGTGGCGGCACGCCGTCCTACCTGCCCACGCGCGATATCGCCAAGCTCATGCGTGCAGTCCACGCCGCCTACGACCTGCCCACCGACGCCGAAGCCACGCTTGAAGCGAACCCTGGCGACTGCTCCCGTGAGCGCCTGCAAGCCATCCGCCGATCGGGCGTCAATCGCCTCAGCATCGGCGTCCAATCCTTCGACGACAACGAGCTGCGTTTACTCGGCCGCCGTCACTCCGTAGACCAAGCCATCGCTGCTGTCCGGGCCGCACGCGTCGCTGGCTTCGACAACCTCAGCGTCGACCTCATGTTTGGCCTGCCATACCAGTTCGCCGCCTCCTGGGCGCACTCGCTGGAGGAGGCCATCGCCCTCGACCCTGAGCACATCTCCGCCTACGCCCTCACCTTGGAGGGCGGCACTCCCATGGAGGCGGACGTTACCGGCGGGCGCCTACCTGAAGCCGATCCTGACATCGCTGCCGAGATGTACCACATGACCTGCGAAACCCTCGCCGCCGCTGGCTACCAGCAGTACGAGATATCCAACTGGTCCAAGCCTGGCCTGGAGAGCACCCACAACCTCACCTACTGGCGTAACGAAGCCTGGCTCGCGGTCGGCCCTGGTGCCCACGGCTACATCGCTCGCGGCCCGGGCGCGCTATCAGCGCTCCCCGAGCACGGCGTGCGATTCGCCGACATGAAGCCTCCGCGCGCCTACATCCAGCGCGCCGCCGCCTGGCGTGCCACTGGCCCGCTCAACGCCGACACGCTGTCCATCGCTGCCGCCGTCGACACCATCGAGCTCACCACTCGCGCTATGGCCATGGGCGAGACCATGATGATGGGCCTCCGCCTCAACCCTGGCGTCAGCGACGCGTCTTTCCGCCAGCGGTTCGGCGTCGGCATCGTCGACGCCTTCCCCGGTGCCGCTAGCGACTGCCTGGACGATGGCCTGCTTGAGTGGGCTGGCGACCGCCTTCGTCTCACTGACTTTGGTCGTCCCTTGGGCAACGAGGCGTTCGGTCGATTCATCGCAGAGGCATTGGACTAGGCCGTGGATCGTCCAACCCTGCAGATCGCCGACTACGCCACGTCGCTGACTAACGCCAACCTCGACGATCACGCTCGCCATGCCATCAAACGACGGCTCGTCGATACCATCGCCTGCGCGCTTGCGGCGTATCCCACGCCCCCTGCTGCGGCAGCACGAACCCTCGCCACCTCAGCGGTCAGCGATCCACCAGCGCACGTCCTGATTTCCGGCGCACCAACCACCCCGGACCTCGCCGCTTACGCGGGTGCGTTCGGCGTGCGGTACTGGGACCTCAACGACACCTACCTCCACGGCGGTCACCCCAGCGACACCATCCCTGGCATCCTGGCCGTCGCCGAGACAACCAACGCCGCCGGCAGCGATACGCTGCTTGCGCTGGTCGTCGCCTACGAGACCTTCTGCGCACTCAGCGATGCCATCGGCCCCGTGGGCTCCAGCGCCGCCGGACACATCGCCATCGGGTCCGCTGCAGGAGCCAGCCGTCTCCTCGGGTTCGACCGTGAGCGCACCGCCACCGCCGTTTCCCTCGCCGCCGTCAGCACTATCTCACGCGGTGTAAGAGGTCACGGCGCACTCACCAGTTGGCGCGCGGGCCAGGCAGGGAACGCCGCGCGTAGCGGCATCTTCGCCGCACTCGCCGCGCAGCACGGCGCGAACGGACCCCACGAGCCCTTCCAGACCCTTGGCGCCGCTGAGTCGGACGAGCTTCCCACCCTTGGTGGACGTGTCGCCGGATCGCACCTCAAGGCCCATCCAGCCGAGTATCACGCCCAAGCCGCCATCTCCTCCGCCATCGACCTCCACCGGCAACTCGCCCCCGACTCCATCGAGTCCATCGTCGTCCACACCTACGCCCACGCCGTCGCTGGGATCGGTAGCCACCCCTCGGTCTGGGAAGCCAACGACATCGACACCGCTCTCCACAGCATGCCGTTCCTCGTCGCGGCCGCGCTGGCACTCGGCGAAGCACCTCTCATCGAGGAGCGCCACCTCAACGACCCCACTATCAAGCGACTCATGGCCCGCACGTCTGTCGTGGAAGACCCAACCATCACCGCCGTCTACCACGCGACCGTCGCGTCACGCGTCGAGATCACCACCATCGACGGCACCGTACATCGTGCCGAGTGCACCCAGCCCAAGGGCCACACAGCCAAGCCCCTCTCCGACGCAGAACTCGATGCCAAGTTCCAGCGCCACGCGGCCAGCCTCCTTTCATCCGCCCAACAAGCGAGAGCCCTGCAACAGATGTGGGTGCTCGACGACCTTCCCCACATCACCGACCTCCTCGCAACCTTGCGAGCCAGCTAACCGCCTATCTCTGGCAACCCACGCTCGCCGGTGGCAAAATCAGCCCGGTAGATCAGAAGAGGAGTTGCGCTATGCACCAGGTAGTCCTACTCAGGCACGGCGAAAGTGAATGGAATCTTTCGAACCGCTTCAGTGGTTGGAAGGACGTGGACCTCACGGAAACTGGACGCGGTGAAGCCGCAGAGGCAGGCCAACTGCTGAAGTCCGAGGGCTTCGAGTTCGACCTCACCTACACCTCCGTCCTCAAGCGCGCCATCCGCACCCTCTGGATCGTCCTCGACGAGATGGATCTCATGTGGATCCCCGTCGTCCGGGATTGGCACCTGAACGAGCGCTCCTACGGTGCGCTCCAAGGCCTCAACAAGGCGGAGACCGCCGCAGAGCATGGCGAGGAGCAAGTCCTCATCTGGCGCCGTTCCTATGACGTTCCGCCGCCCGCCCTCGACCGCACCGACGAGCGTCACCCCGTCAACGACCGCCGCTACGCTTCCCTGGCCGCTGATGAAGTGCCTGACACCGAGTCCCTCAAGACCACCGTCGCCCGCTTCGTGCCCTACTGGGAGAACACCATCGCCCCTCAGATCAAGGCAGGCAATCGTGTCCTCATCACCGCCCACGGCAACAGCCTGCGCGCCCTCGTAAAGTACCTCGATGGCGTCTCCGACGAGGAGATCGTCGACCTCAATATCCCCACGGGCGCACCACTGCTCTACGAGTTGGACGACAACCTCAAACCCATCAGCCATCGCTACCTGGGCGACCCGGAAGCCATCGCCAAGGCCATGGCCGCCGTCGCCGCGCAGGGCACGGTGAAAGCGTGAGCGCGCGCGCCATCTCCTGGAACGTCAACGGCCTGCGAGCCGTCCATCGCCATGAAATCTTCCTGCCGTTTTTGAAAGACGAATCGCCCGATATCCTCTGCCTCCAAGAGATCAAATCCCTGGAGGAACAGCTCCCCCCTGAACTGATTCAAGTGGACGGCTACCACGCCTACTTCAACTCAGCGGAGCGCAAGGGCTACTCCGGCGTGGCCATCTACACCAAGCAAGAACCAGTGGACGTGGTTTACGGCCTCGGCATCCCCGAGTTCGACGCGGAAGGCCGCGTCATCACAGCCGTGTACCCAACGTTCACTCTTATGAACATCTACTACCCCAACGGTCAGGGTTCCCCCGAGCGCCTCGACTTTAAGATGCGCTTCTGCGACGCCTTCCTCAAGGTGGCTGACGGTCGTGTGAAAGACGGCCAGAACCTCCTCGTCTGCGGCGACGTCAACACCGCCCACACTGAGGGAGACATCGCCCGCCCTAAGGAGAACTCCAAGACTTCGGGCTTCCTCCCCACAGAGCGTGCTTGGATGGACGAGTTCCTCAGCCACGGCTACAGTGACACCCTCCGGATGTTCGATGACACCCCGGGTATCTACTCCTACTGGGACATGAAATCCCGCGCTCGCGACCGGGACATCGGCTGGCGCATCGACTACTTCTTCGTCAGTGACTCATTCAAAGCCAACGTCACCAACGCCACCGTCCTCCGTGACCAACTGGGTTCCGACCACTGCCCCATATCCATCGCCTTCGACACCTAAGCGGCCGCTAGCCCTACAGGTGCACTCACTCCTTACTCCAGAAAGCTAACTGAGGTGGTCCCGGTTGTTTGAACAGTCAGGGCCGTCGAGATAAGTGGATTCCCTGCCTGCTT
>JAQCEV010000022.1 GCA_027618515.1 Chloroflexota bacterium
TGATGGAGGTGACCACGATGGCCAAGGACAGGATGGACGTGCTGGAATTGCTGCGCGTGGATGGTGGTTAGTGGAAAACTGTTGCATTTTGTAACATTTTGTTGCATTTGCCCCTGCGGCAAACAACCATCGGGCGCCCGTCAGGGTCGCATGAGGCTGGTGGCCCTGCGCGCGCCAGACAACGACCGGAGGAAGGGGCGGTGACTGATAACAGGATAAAGAGCCGGTGACATCGGCGATAGGCCCAGGTGTCGCATGGGCGGAAACAAAAAGGAGCCGCTGGATGGCCAGCGGCTCCTTACCAATCTTTAGTTGTGGGCGAGGTGCTGGAGAATCCAGGCTAGCCCCGTAGCTTGTCGAACGGGGCTCGGCCCGCGTAGCGAGCATTGGAGCCGAGCTCGTCTTCGATCCTGAGCAGGCGGTTGTACTTGGCGACGCGCTCGCTGCGGGCTGGTGCGCCGGTCTTGATCTGGCCTGCGCCCGTGGCGACGGCTAGGTCCGCGATCGTGACATCCTCGGTCTCGCCGGAGCGGTGGCTGATCACCGGGTTCCACCCGGCGCTTTGCGTCATGCTGATGGCCGTCATGGCCTCGGTGAGCGTGCCGATCTGGTTGACCTTGACGAGCACGGAGTTGGCCGACTTCTCGTCGATGCCCCGTTGGATGCGTTTGGGGTTCGTGACGAACAGGTCGTCGCCGACGATCTGGATGCGCTTACCTAGCCGCTCGACCATCAGCGCCCATCCCTCCCAGTCGTCCTCGGCGAGTCCATCTTCGATGCTGACGATGGGGTACTTGTTCACCCAGTTCTCGTAGAAGGCGACCATCTCGGCGCTGGTGAGGGTCGCTCCCTCCCGTGTCAGCACGTACTTGCCGTTCTCATATATCTCGGTGGAGGCGGGGTCCAGTGCGATGGAGACGTCCTCACCGGGCCGGTAGCCGGCCTTTTCGATCGCTTCAACAAGCAACTCCATGGCTGCTTCGTTGGTGGGTAGGGACGGTGCAACACCGCCCTCGTCACCCACATTGATGGACAGTCCACGCCCGGCGACGATCTTGCGTAGCGCGTGGTAGCACTCGGTACCAGCGCGCAGCGCTTCGGAGAAGCTGTCGAACCCGATGGGCATAACCATGAATTCCTGGAAGTCGGTGGAGTCCATGGCGTGCTTGCCACCGTTCAGGACGTTGAGCATAGGCGTGGGGAGCAGCGGGTCGGCGGTCTTGAGCGACCGGTACAGCGGCTCGCCTGTCGCAGCGGCAGTCGCATGGGCGTTGGCCAGCGAGACTGCGAGGAGCGCGTTCGCGCCCAGCTTGCCCTTGTTGTCGCTGCCGTCGAGGTCAAGCATGACCTGGTCGAGCGCACTTTGGTCGCCTGAGTCCAAGCCAACGACTGCGGCGGCGAGGGCCTCGTTCACGTTCTTGACGGCGGTCAGCGTCCCCTTGCCTTCGTAGCGCTTGGGATCGCCATCACGCAACTCGACGGCCTCATGCGCGCCAGTGCTTGCGCCGGAGGGAACGCCTGCCCAGCCGGTCGAGCCGTCATCGAGGGTGACGACCGCCTCAAGGGTTGGGTTTCCCCGGGAGTCGAGTATCTCGCGGGCGCGTACGGAACTGATCTTCGGCATGAGTTTCTCCAATGTGGCTGTGGTGGAAGCAGGCGCACGTACACGCAAGCATAGATACGTGCGTGTGCGCGCACCAGTTTAGCTGGTGGGCACGTCTACGCGCATACCGGTAGACTTCGCGCTATCCCGAACCCGAGGCTCTTCATGACAAACGATCCGACGCCTGCCCCTCCCCCACTATTGATGTCCAACGGACGCCCGATGATCATCGCCGTGATCGGTGGCGGCGACCCACCACCACGGGCGATGGAGCTGGCCGAGGAGGTCGGTCGCGAACTGGCGCAGAGGGGCGCGATGGTCGTGTGCGGCGGCATGCGTGGCGTGATGGAGGCCGTCTGCCGAGGAGCGAAGTCGGCGGGTGGAACGACCATCGGAATCCTGCCGGGCAACGAGCCGGTGACCGCCAACGACTTCATCGACATCCCGATCATGACCGGGATGGGCTACGCGCGGAACGTCATCGTCGTGAAGACTGGACGGGCAGCGATCGCCATCGACGGTGCATACGGCACGTTGTCGGAGATAGGCCACGCACTGGGGACGGGATCCCGGTGATCGGGTTGGAGACGTGGCAACTCCCCGAACGAAGCGATCTGCCGCTGCGTGTGGTCCACGCAGATTCGCCGAAGAACGCGGTGGAGAAGGCGATCGCCGTAGCCCATGAGCGCGACGTGCTTGAGCGTACTCGCCTGCACTAGGACGTGCTAGTTGACGCTGGTGTCGGCGGATCAGCGCTAGGGCGTAAACAGCACAGGGCACCCCCGGCAGAGGAGAACCTCTGCGCTCCTCGCGCCGATCGCCGAGACACGGCGCAGGGAGACATAGCTGCCACGCCTATTCATGCACCAAACCGAAGGGACGATCAGTCGTGCTTCGTGTGCATCTGGCGGGCTTCTTCTGCGGTGAACTTGCGGACACTCACGATGATGGAGTCCGTTCGATCCATGGGCGGAATCATGGTTTGCACCTCAGACTTGCTGTCCGCTTCGATAAATATCCACGTCTTGTGGACATCATCGTCACATCCCCATTGGACGTTCGTGAGGAAGTGGGAACCCTGTGCCACGGCGGCGTCCAAGGATCGCATGCAAGCGTTCGGTGAAGGGTCGTGGGTGGTTTCAACGAGGAATGTAGCCATGGATGACATCTCCGGTATCTGGCAGTAGCTGGCGACCGGCGCTCCCCGGTCTTCATTGCGTTCGATGCGACCAAGTGCGCCAGAGGTGCGGCTATGGATTCAGCCGAGAACCTAGAGGCCGATCCAGGGAGTGAGTACCGTTGCGGCAGCGTTAGTGGCATCGACGAACGGCTGAGGGTAGGTGCCCACGGCGATGGTGCCCGCAAACATCACCCAGGCAAGGCCTGCAAGCAGGAGCGGCACGGGTAGCTTGGAGCCATCCTCTGTTTCGGTGATGTACATCTCGCGGATGACGCGGATGTAGTAGTAGAGGGAGATGACGCTGGTAGCCACGGCGATGACGACGAGCCATTCGAGGCTCTTGTCGACGGCCGAGGTGAACAGGTAGAACTTCGTGAGGAATCCAGCGAAGATCGGCAGACCCGCCAGGGAGAACAGCGCCCCGGTCATGATCATGGCGAGCACCGGAGCCCGCTTGGAGAGGCCAGCGAAATCGGCGACCGACTCCTTGCCAAGCTTGAGTTCGATGACGACCACGACGGTGAAGGCCGCAAGGTTGGTGAACGCATAGCCGATGACGTGCAGGAGCACAGCGTTGGCGCCGATGACGGTGTTGGGGACGATGCCAACGAGGATGAACCCGATCTGGGCAATGGAGCTGTAGGCTAGCAAGCGTTTGATGTTGGTCTGGGGGAGCGCAGACAGCGACCCGATGATCATGGTCGCGGCAGCGAGGACGGCTAGCGGCATGCGCCACTCGTTGACGGAGCCTGAGCCAGCTTCAGCGAGGAAGCGGAGTAGCAAGGCTATGGCTGCTGCTTTGGATAGCGTGGCGATGAGGGCAGTGATGGGCGTTGGCGCGCCTTCGTAGACGTCCGGGGCCCACATGTGGAACGGCACCATCGACAGCTTGAAGCCAAGGCCCGCGACGAACATCACGAAGCCTGTGATGAGCGTGAGATTCCAGCCACCCGCGCCGGTGAGCAGCGGGCCCATCTCCGTGAAGCGGGTGGTGCCCAACGCGCCGAAGAGTTGGCTGATGCCGTAGAGCATGATGGCCGTGGAGATCGCGCCGAGCAGGATGTACTTTGCGCTGGCCTCAGCGGTGCGTGCGTCGCCTCTGCTGAGGCCAACGAGCACGTACAGCGAGAACGACAGGAGTTCGATGGAGATGAACGCCGTGAGCAGCTCGCCTGACTCTGCCATCAGCGTGGCGCCGAGCACTGCGAAGACGATCAACGCGTAGTACTCGCCCGGGTGGCGCATCTTATCGGCCACATAGTCCACGGACATGACGATCACCGCGATACCGATGCCCGCGAAGAGCACCTTGAACAGCAATGCGTAGCGGTCGATGAACAGCAGACCGTCGTACAGGCGCTCGCCCGTGTCGATCTGCGTAGCGATGGCGACGATGCCCGTGACGGCCAGGCCAAGTACGGCCGTGGCGGCGGTGACCACGTTGCGTCGGTGCTCCTGTGCTTTAGGCACGAGAAGGTCTACCAGCAGCACGAGGAATCCCGCACCCGCAAGGATGAACTCAGGGATCAGGAGAGAGAAATCGACGTTCATCGTCTAAGCCCCCAATCCCGCGAGGACAGCGTCCACGCCTGGTCGGATCACGCGCAGCAGCGGCTGCGGGTAGAGGCCTACGTAAAAGAGGGGCACGAGTAGGACCGTCGCCGCGATGAACTCGCGAGGAGTGAGGTCCGTAAGATTGTCCCATTTCTTGTCGCGCTCACCGTAGAACGTCCTGCCAACGAGTCGCAGGATGTAGACGGCGGTGATGGCGGCACCGAGCACGCCCAGCGCACCGAGGATCGGTTGCGTCTGGAACGCACCGATGAACACTAGTAACTCTGCAACGAACCCTGCGAGACCCGGCAAGCCCAGCGATGCCAGACCAGCGATGACAAAGAAAGCGGTGCCCCACTTCATCTTCGAGGCCAGACCGTTGAGCACGAGCGTGTCACGCGTGTGCGTGCGCTCGTAGATGCCACCCACGATGGTGAAGAAGAGGGCAGTCATGATGCCATGCGCAAACATCTGAAGCGTCGCGCCGGTGAGACCAACCGCCGTCATGGATGCGATGCCCATGAACACGTAGCCCATGTGGCTCACGCTTGAGTAACCGATAACGTACTTGAGGTCGTGCTGCGCGAGCGCTGACACCGCGCCGTAGATCACATTGATCGTGCCGATGATGAACAGCAGTAGAGCCCACTCACGCAGGCCATCCGGCAGAAGCATCACGCCAATGCGGATGATGCCGAAGCCACCAAGCTTCATCAGCACGCCCGCGTGCAGCATGCTCACTGACGTGGGGGCTGCGACGTGACCGTCCGGCGACCAGGAGTGGAACGGCCACATACCAGCCAAGAGGCCAAAGCCAACCATGGTCATGAGGAACATGACGCTCTGGAACGTCTCCGAGAAACGCCCAGGCTGGTCGATCGTTGCCATGATGGTCTCGATGTTGAACGAGCCCGTGCCCGATTCAACGTAGATACCGATGATGACAACCCAAATCAGCAGGCTCGCAGCGACGATCATCATCACCAGCTTGAGCGCACCGTATTCCTTGGGCCGGTCGAAATCCTTGAACTTGGAGCTGCTGCCCCAAACTCCAATGAGCAGGTACATCGGCACGATGGCCAACTCGTAGAAGAAGAAGAAGAAGAACAGGTCCATAGACACGAACGTACCGTAGACGCCTGCGATCAGCAGGAACAGGAGGATGTAGTAGTCCTTGTTGTCCCTCTGGATGTTCGCCGCCACGATGGTTCCCGCAAGGCTAACGATGCCGGTTAGCAGAACCATTGGCGCAGCGATCCCGTCGATGCCCAGCGCGAACGCGATGCCGAGCTGATCCAGCCACGGGTAGGAACGCTGGAGTTGGAATCGGGCGCCGCCGTCGTAGTCGAACGCGATGAACGCGTACAGGGACATGATGAGCAACGCCAACCCGGAAGCGATGCTGATCCCCTGGATCAGCGACTTCTGGGGGCGTGGAATGAATACCAGAATCAATGCGGCAAGCATCGGTAGGTAGATCAGCGTTTCTAGGACGTGGCGCTCGAAGTAGCTCATCTAGGCGCCCCTCAGCCAAACGTAGAGGGCGATAGCCGTAACACCAGCGCCCATCGCCAGACCGTAGTCCGCGAACAAGCCGGTTACGTGGCCACGAAGACGCTTGCCCGCCCCTAGTACCGTGAGACCTGCACCGTTGACTCCACGATCGTTGACGACAGTGCGGTCGAACAGCGCGACTGCGCGGCCCAAGGCGAGCACGACGCGGTCGACGATCCATTGGTACATGGTGTCCATGTAGTAACGGTTGACCAAGATGCGGTGCACGCCGCTGAACTGGACCCTGATAGTGTCGACAGTTGAACGGCTCGACTTGTAGAGCCAGATACCCAGCGCAAAGCTCCCCGTCGCGAGCACGATGCTGACGATGGTCCATAGCGGCTGAATCTCGAAGTCGTGGCCATGCTCACCGTGGAACAGGAAACGGCCAATCCCTTCGTAGTCGCCTCCGAGAGGCAGCACGATGAATCCGGCGAACACGGAAAGAACGGCCAGCACGACCAGCGGCAGGCTCATCAGAAGCGGCGATTCGTGGACGGCCCGGTTCTCCGACTTGAGTGGGCCGAAGAACACCAGATACGTCGCACGTGCCATATACAGCGCGCTCAGCACGACAGCGACCAAGAACAGCACTACGAAGATCGGGTTGAGCCCGTCCTTGATGGCGACGAGCATCTCGTCCTTGCTCCAGAACGCGGCCAGCGGCGCTATCCCTGACAGTGACAGCGCACCGATGGTGAACGCCGCACCTGTGATGGGCATGCGATGCCTCAAGCCACCCATCTTGTTCATGTCCGTCTCGTCGTGCATCGAGTGCATGATCGAGCCAGCGCTGAGGAACAGCATGGCTTTGGATAGGCCGTGCATGAGCAGGTGGAACGCTGCAGCGGTGTAACCCCCGGCTCCGAGGGTGAGCATCATGAAACCGAGGTGGCTCATGGTGGAGTAGGCGAGCATGCGTTTCAGGTCGGTGACCACCAGCGCGAGCGTGGCGCCCATGAGGGCGGTGATGATGCCGATAACGGCGACGAACATCTGCGCGGACTCGGCGACTTCGTAGATCGGCAGGAGCCGGGCCACGAGGAACACGCCAGCAGTGACCATCGTTGCGGCGTGGATCAGCGCGCTGACGGGCGTGGGGCCCTCCATGGCGTCGGGCAGCCAGACGTGCAGGGGGAACTGGGCTGACTTGCCCATCGCGCCGAGGAAGATCAGGAACGCGGCGAGGGTCGTCTTGCCGTCGCTCACATCACCCGCCGTGACGTGGTGGATGATGGTTGAGATGTCGAACGTCCCGGTCTCGGTGACCAGGATGAGGATGCCGATAAGCAGGCCAACGTCACCCACACGGGTGGTGATGAACGCTTTCTTAGAAGCATTGACTGCTGATTTGCGCTCCCACCAGAACCCGATGAGCAGGTAGGAGCAGAGTCCCACCAACTCCCAGGCCAGGTAGAGCAACAGCAGGTTGTCCGCAAGCACCAGCGTCAGCATCGCCGCCGTGAACAGGGAGTGCACGGCGAAGTACCAACCTATGCGGGGGTCGTCAGCGACATGGCCGTTGTGCGCGTGTCGCATGTACCCAAGCGAGTAGATCTGCACGAGGGACGCGACGAAAGTGACCAACGCCAGCATGACGATGGTCAGCGGGTCGATGATCATCCCGGAGCCCACGCTGAACTCGCCAGCGGAGAACCACACACGCGGTACGTGGTGTTCGCCAACACCCAGGCTGACGAAATCGAACAGCACTGGCCAGAACGTCACGAATGCCGCGACGATGGCGATTATGGAGAGGTGCTTACCCTGTAACGGGAGGTATCGCCCAAACAGCGCGATAACGCCGAAGGCAACGAACCCGTAGGTGGGGATAAGCCATGCTTCTTCGATTCCCAAGCTAACCCTTCATCAGATCGATCTCGTCGACGTTCACGGTGCCACGTCGGCGGTACAGGCGCATGATGACCGCGAGCGCGAGGCCAACCTCAGCCGCTGCGACGGTGATCACGAAGATAACGATCACCTGGCCGGTGATCATGGAGGAGACGGGCCTGAAGGCGGAGAACGCTATCAGGTTGATGTTGACTGCGTTGAGCATAAGCTCGACGGCCATGAGCACCATGACCGCACTTCTGCGAGCGAGCACGCCGTAGAGCCCCAGGCAAAACAGCGCGGCCGCGAGTATCTGAAAGTCGACGAGTTCGAGGCTCATGCTTGCCCCCCGTCTTCTTCGTCGCCAGAGCGACCGATGACGATGGCTCCGATGAGCGCCACCAGCAAGACGATCGAGGCGATCTCGAAAGGCACCGCCCAGTTCTCGAACAGACCTGTGCCAAGCTCTTCTATGCCGATGCCGGAGCGCCGGTCGGAGTTGTAGAGGCTGGAGTCGTTGATCGCCGAGCTAGCGAGCAGGCCAAAGAGCGCCAGTGAGACGACGGCGGCCACGGGCCAGCGTCGGTGTTCAGTGGCGATGGAGAAGTCAGTTTCGCGCGTCAGCATGAGGGCGAAGAGGATCACGATGATGATCGCACCGCCGTAGATGAGCAGTTGGACGAGTGCCAGGAACTCAGCGAAGAGCACGACGAAGAGGCCAGCGACGCCCATAAGCGACACCAGGAGGAACAGTGCGCCGTATACGATGTTGCGCGTGGTGACCACGCCCAGCGCGGCGACGATGGTGATGCCACCGAGGATGTAAAAGAGAACCAGGCCCATGTTAGGACTCGCCCCCTTCTTGTTTTTCTGCTTTTTCTGCGACGGGCGCTTCGGAAGCGGGCGTTGCTTCTGTCGGGGCCTCAGCAGCAGCTTCTTCAGCCTTGGCTGCTTCAGCGGCGGCGCGCTTGGCGAGAACTACGCTGGCGACGTTGCGGTCGGCGCCTTTGGGGGCCCAGGAGACTTCCGTTTGGAATTTCCGGCCCAGATCCAGGAGCAAGCCCAAGTCAGCACGGGCGCCTGTACGAGCGAAGCTTGCGAGTTCGTGCTCGTGGGACATCGCGATGGCGTCGAAGTTGCAAACGTCCACGCAGATCCCACAGAGGATGCAACGGTTCAGGTTGATCTCGAACGTCTCGATGATCTTGCGGCGGTGGCTCTTGCCTTCAACCGCGTTGGGGTTGTCGTGCATGATCGCGGTCATGCATTGGGTGGGGCATTCGCGCACGCACACCATGCAGCCGGTACAGAACGGCTCTTCAGCCGTTTCGTCCCAAAGCAAGCCAGGGAAGCCCATGAAGCGTTCCTGCACGGGCAGGTGTTCCTTCGGGTAATTCGCGGTGATGTTCTTCTTGCCGAGCCACCGCAGGGTGACCAGCATTCCCTTGAGGCCAGAAATCATACGCTGGTCCCTTCTGCCGCCGGAGTAACCACGGGAGCATCTTCGACGGCGGGTGCTGGTCGGGGCTTGGCCTGAACGACGATGGCGTTCGCCGCGTAGCGCGCGGCAAGTTCCAACGCAGGATTGCGTTGCTTGCGCGACTGCACGATGACCGGCACGACGAGGATGACCAGCGAGAGGATGGTCAACACCCACCAAGGCCACTCGAACTTGAGTTGGAACGCGGCCGCGAGGAACAGTACGAACGAAAGCGGGATGAGCCATTTCCATGCCATCGCCATAAGTTGGTCGATGCGCATGCGTGGGTACGTGCCGCGTATCCAGAAGATGATGAGAACGATGAAGTAGGCCTTGCCCATCAGGAGCGCCACGGAAGCGACCTGGGGCAGGTCCGCGCCGAACGGCCAGCGCCAGCCGCCCAGGAAGAGCAGCGCGCCCAATATGCCGATGACGAACGTGTTGACGTACTCAGCGAGGAAGAAGATCGCCCAGTGCGCGCCGCTGTACTCGACGAACGGACCACCGACGACCTCAGATTCAGCGAAGTAGATGTCGAAAGGCGTACGCCCAACCTCAGCCAAGCCCGCGATCAGGAAGATCACGAACGCCAGGGGGACAACCGCGATGAACGGTATGGTCGCTTGCGCGTCAACGACTTTCACGAAGTCCAGCGAGTCCGAAAGCATCCCGATAATCAGGATCATCGTGATGATCGGTATCTCGTAGCTCACCAACTGCGCAGCGGCGCGGAAGCCACCAAGGATGGCGTACTTGGAGTTGGAGCTCCAGCCCGCGAGCACCAGGCCCACGATGCTGAGCACCGATATCGCAACAAAGAAAAACAGGCCCATATCCATGTTGCGCACAACCACGTCGCGCGCCAGTGGGAACGTAAGCCACACGACAAACGCGGGCACGAACACAAGGATCGGCGCGGCGTAGAACAGCAAGCGTTGCGAACTACCGGGGGCCACGTCCTCTTTGGACATCAGCTTGATGGCATCTGCGATGGGCTGTAGCAGGCCGAGCGGGCCCACGCGATTCGGTCCTGGCCTGCCTTGGAGGCGACCGAGGAACCGGCGTTCAAGCCAGACCAGCGAAACAGCAGCTAGCGCTGCGACGTTGAACAGCGCGAACAGTTGGACGCTAAGTGTGATCGTGTCAGAGAGGGTGACGTTCAACGATCCACCTCACCCAACACGATGTCCAGCGAGCCGAGAATGGCCACGGCATCCGCGATGTAGGAACCCCTAGTCATCGTGGCCAAGCCAACGAGGTTGCAGAAGGACGGCGGTCGGATCTTCACGCGGTACGGCTTGTCCGTACCGTCGCTGACCAGGTACACGCCCAGGTCGCCCCGGGGGTTCTCTGAGTGCGAAAACACTTCGCCCGCCGGAGGACGAGCGATACGTCGTCCGGCGGCCATGATCGGCCCTTCAGGGAACTGATCTAAGCACTGCTCGATCATGCTCAAGGATTCATAGCACTCGAGCATGCGCAGGTAGTAGCGGTCCCAGCAGTCACCGTTCTCACCCACCGGCACCTTGTAGTTGAGGTACGGGTAAATCTCGTAGGGGTCGTCTTTACGCACGTCGTAGGCAACGCCACTGCCGCGAAGCGATGGCCCGGTCAAGCCACACGAGATGGCGGTCGGGCCGTCAATTACGCCCACACCACGGGTGCGACCGAGGAATACTTCGTTGGTGCTCAAGAGCTTGTCGCACTCCTCAACACCCTTACGAACCTCGCCGATAAGCTGACGCACCCACGGAACGAAATCGTCCGGGACGTCCGCCTTCACGCCGCCGATGCGCATGTAGTTGTGCATCATGCGAGCGCCAGTGACGTGCTCGAACAGGTTCTGGATACGCTCACGCTCACGGAAGCCGTACATGACCGGCGTCATCGCGCCAAGGTCGATGGCGTAGGTACCGATGAACAGCAGGTGGCTCGCGACGCGGTTGAGCTCAGCGAGGATGACCCGGATGTACTGGGCTCGCTCAGGAGCCTCGACTTCCATGATCTGCTCGCCGGCACGCACGAACGCGAGTTCGTTGTTGAGGTTGGCGATGTAGTCCACGCGGTCAAAAAGCGTGATCACCTGACCATAGGTCTCAACCTCTGCGAGCCGCTCAGTGCCACGGTGCAGGTAGCCGATGTGCGGGATGACATCGATGACTTTTTCGCCATCAACCTTCAGCACCATGCGGAACACACCGTGGGTCGCAGGGTGCTGCGGCCCCATGTTCAACATCATGTCGACGGTTTCGAATTGTGATTCGGTGGTCATAGGGCCTACCACTCTTCGTAGTCGTTGAGGGGATAGCTCTTCAAGCCAGGGTGGCCTTCAAAGCCTTCGTACAGGAGCAACGGCGACATGTCGGAGTTGCCTGGGAAGTCGACACCGAACAGATCGTGGGTCTCGCGTTCATACCAAGTAGCGGCTTCCCAGAGATCTGTCAGTGAGTCGATCGCTGGCGATTCTGCGGGCAGGTCTGCCTTGAGGATCACCTTGCGATTGTTGGTTGTTGAGTAGAGCACGTAAATCATCTGGATGCGGTCGACCCAGTCCACCGCGAGCATGAGGTTGAGCATGTCCATGCCGATCTCGCCGTCGCGGCATTTCTTCGCAGCCGCGTGCAGCTCTTTGGCGTCCACGCGAACCCAAGGATTGTCCTCGCGACCTGCGGAATCTAAGACAAGCGTTCCCAGCGTGCTGGCCAACTGCGCCGCTGTCTGCTCACCACGCTCGTTGAGCACCTCTTCGGCGATAACGATGGGCGGGCCATGGCGCGCGGGCTTCTCTGCCGGTGCGGCGGCCTCTTTGGGCGCCTCTGCGGCTGCTTTCGGGTCCTGTTCGGTCATCCGGCCGTTTCCTCAGCAGGGACTTCAGCAGGAACGGCATCGATGACAGGGGCGGCATCGGCAACAGCCACCGGGGCAATCCTTTGCTCACCTGACAAATCGTCGATCTGCCCGTTCTTGGCGTCGCTCTTGATCTTCGACTGAAGCTTCATGAAAGCGTCCATCAGCGCCTCGGGGCGAGGGGGACAGCCGGGGACGTAGATGTCCACGGGGATGATGTGATCCACGCCCATGACTACGCTGTAGGACTTGTAGTACGGGCCGCCACTCGTGGCGCATGTACCCATCGCGATCACCCACTTGGGGTCGGGCATCTGCTCGTAGAGGAGCCGGATGGGATCCGCCATCTTCTTCACAACGGTACCCGCGATGATCATGACATCCGCCTGCCGAGGCGAAGGCCAGGTCACGATACCGAAGCGGTCGAAATCATGGTGCGCCATGTGGGTCGAGATCATCTCGATCGCGCAACAGGCCAGGCCGAACGTGAGCGTCCAGAGCGAATTGCTGCGGCCCATGGCGATCAAGTCGTCAAGCTTGCCGGTAATGACGCCAGGAACCGCGCTAGGTATGCGATTAGGCGCAGGGTGGTTGCCCTTGCCTAGCGATACGTCGCCGCCTTCGTCCGTGTGGAAGAAGTGCCCGCCCTTTTCGCGATCCCATTTCTGGGGAACGAATCGGGGCGAACTCTGGGAATCGTTGTTGCCTTCTACCGCCACTCGAGTACCCCTTTACGCCACGCATACGCCACGCCGAAGAGCAGGATTCCGATGAACATGATCATCGCGTAGAACACGTATGCCGCTGTGTCTAGGAACACCAATGCCCACGGGAACAAGAACACGGCTTCCACGTCAAAGATCAGAAAGAGGATAGCGAAGATGTAGTAGCGAACGGTGAACTGCGTCCACGCAAGAGGGGTCGGCTTGATGCCCGATTCATAGGCGATAGCTTTCGCCTCTGACGGACGCCGTGGCGCCAGCAGGAACGAACCCAGCAGCATCGCGCCCATGCCAGCAACCCCGACGGCAGCGGCAATGACGACGGCCGCCCAGTTGACGGCATATCCCTCTACAGGCATCTAACCCCTCGAAAACTTGGCTTCGGAACGCCGCGTGGCACGCTCCGCAGCAGGAACCGGCGAGCGATTCGCCGGGGTGATTATTTCAGAATCCACGCCTATCTTCCAGTGCCCAGGACGGGGTGTCAACGCTAAGTTACGACGACTCCAAGTCCATCACCGTCCCCATGTCCTTGTCGCCACGCCCGCTGAGGCAAACCACGATGGTTTCCTCGGGCGTCAGGCTGGGGGCGAGCGTGTTCACGGTGTAGGCGATCGCGTGGGACGATTCAAGCGCAGGGATGATGCCCTCGAGCAGGCTGGTCATCTTGAACGCGGCCACCGCGTCGTCGTCGGTGACGTTGACGTACTGGGCCCGCTCGGTCTCTCGGAGCCAGGCGTGTTCTGGGCCTACGCCAGGGTAATCGAGCCCAGCGGAGATGCTGTGCGTCTCGATGATCTGCCCGTCCTCGTCCTGGTTGATGTAGGACATCGTGCCGTGCAGGACGCCAGGGCGACCGCCGCCAACGCTGGCAGCATGGCGACCAGTCTCCACACCCTCGCCGCCCGCCTCAACGCCTATAAGGCGCACGCTGGCATCGTTGATGAATGGGTAGAACATGCCGATGGAATTGGAACCACCACCGACACATGCGACCGCGTAATCGGGGAGCCGACCCGTTGCTTCCAGCATCTGCACCTTGGATTCCGAACCGATCACGGTCTGGAAATCACGAACCATCATGGGGTACGGGTGAGGGCCAACGGCGCTACCGATGATGTAGTGCGTGCCCTCAACGTTCGTTACCCAATCGCGGATCGTCTCGCTGACGGCCTCCTTGAGCGTGCGTGAGCCTGCGGTAACGCCGCGAACCTCAGCACCGAGCATGCGCATTCGGAACACGTTGGGCTCCTGGCGCCGCATGTCCTCGGTGCCCATGTAGACGATGCACTCCATGCCCAGCATGGCGCAAACGGTTGCCACGGCCACACCGTGCTGGCCCGCGCCCGTCTCAGCGACGATCCGCTGCTTGCCCATACGTTTGGCGACGAGCACTTGGCCCATGGCGTTGTTGATCTTGTGCGCGCCGGTGTGCGCTAGGTCCTCACGCTTGAGGTAGATCTGCGCGCCGCCCCCCTTTTCGGTGAGCCGCTTGGCGAAGTACAGAGGCGTGGGGCGTCCCACGTAGTCCTTGAGCAGCTTCGCGAGCTCCGCCTGGAACTCCGGGTCGGCTTTGGCGATCTCGTACTCTCTGATGAGCTCCTGGAGCGCCACCATCAGTGTCTCTGGGACGAACTGCCCACCATAGGGGCCGAAACGCCCATGGGCGTCGGGAAGGCCTGTGTCCATACTGGTCATTACTTGCCCTTCCGATTGAGGAAATTGAGGCCGGGGATCCTTAGGGCCGTAAGCTTGCCAACGAAGCCGGAAACCCTGCTAGCGAGCGGTACCCCTGTGATTCTGGAAATCGACAAGCTGTTCAGCAATCCTGTTTTGGGCGCGCGATCAACGGCACGGATCGCCTCGACGAAAGCTGTGATCTTGTCGAGATCCTTTTCGCCGTTACTCTCCACGCCGCTAGAGGTGTCAACGCCCCAGGGCTTCACGTGAGCAACCGCGTCACCGACGTTATCCGGCGTTAGGCCACCCGCGAGGCTGAAATCGAGTCCGCGTGCGAGTTCAGCCGCGATCGCCCAGTCGAACGTTTGTCCGGTGCCGCCGTACTCGCCAGCAACCTTGGTGTCGATGACTATCTTGTGGCCTGCAAGCTGGTGGCGATGCTGCAGCACCATGATGCGTGGCATCTGCGCGGAGATCGGGATCGACGGGTCGATCCCGATGACCTTGTAAACCTGCACTCCGAGCTTTTTCGCGTAGCCAACGTCCTCCGCTCCACAGAGCTGGACGGAATCTAGGCCGAGCTTCTCGATGTGCTCTTTAACGTCCTCCACGGGCTGGTCGGCGAAGAGACCCACGATCTCGGGATGCGCACCGCCGTAATGCTCGCGGATCTCAGCGAGAAGCGTGCTGGCCTTGGTCATGTTCAGGCGACGCCGGGCGGACGGCACGAACACGAGCCCGATGGCGTCGGCGCCAGCGTCCACAGCCGCGATTGCAGCCTCGGCAGTTTGGAATCCACAGATCTTTACGTGTGTCATTTATCTCGCATGGCGGCAGCTAGACCGACGCCAATTCCCTAACCTTCGCTCCCGGGTCGGCAGCCGTCATCACGGCCTCGCCTACCAGGATAGCGTTGACTCCGGCTTGCTTCAGCGGCAGCACATCAGCAGCGCTCGACATGCCGCTCTCCGCCACGATGAGTCGCCCAGCGGGTATCAACGGTCGCAGCTTGAGCGACAGCGACGTGTCCACCTTGAACGTCTTGAGATCGCGATGGTTGATCCCGATGATCTCCGCCCCGCAACGAAGCGCCGTCTCCAGTTCTTCCTCGCTATGCACTTCTACCAACGCTTGCAGCCAGATGCTTTGGGCGACGGCCAGCATCTCACGTAGCTCGGACTCTTCCAGCGCTGCCACTATCAGCAGTGCGGCGTCCGCACCGTTCGCCCGCGCCTCGTAGAGGTGGTACGGGTCGAACAGGAAATCTTTACGGAGAACCGGCACTCCCAGCGGGCCCACTGCGGCCTTCACCGCACGCAGATGCTCCAGACTTCCCTGGAAATAGTCCGCCTCCGTCAGCACTGAAATGGCTGCCGCGCCATTCTCTGCATAGGTCGTTGCCATGGCCACCGGGTCATAGTTAGGAGCAAGCAGGCCTTTGGACGGCGATGCTTTCTTGCACTCTGCGATGAGGCGAACCTTGTCACCCCACAGCGCTCCGGACAGGTTCAGCGGAAACGGGGCCGTCTTCACCTGTTGTTCTATCTCGGCCTGGGGAAGCGCTGCTTTGTGGCGCGCAAGTTCGACCCGCTTCGCCTCAATGATCTCGTCCAGTATGGTGCCCGTGCTGCTCATCTCTACTCCAGCGTCTGGCTAAGCTTGGCCAGCGCCTGAAGCTTCTCCAGCGGTTCGCCGCTGTCGATGGTCTCGCGCGCCAAAGCCACGCCTGCCCTCAGGTCAGCGGCGCGCCCAACGACAACCATGGACGCAGCAGCGTTGAGCATCACGATGTCCTTGGCAGCGCTAGCGCCAGGACTGAGCGACTGGTGGAACAGCGCGGTGATCGCTGAAGAATCGGTTGCCTGGAGCTCACTGAGGTCGACACGCCCCAGCCCTGCGTCTTCGGGGCTCACCTCGAAGTGCCGAACGCGACCGCCCGTGACCTCGTAGACCTGCGTCGTGGTAGTCGTCGTCAGTTCATCGAGCCCATCGTCGCCGCGCACGACCCAGGAGTGCTTGGTACCCAGGCTCGCGAGCACGTTCGCCATCAACTCGGCGTAGCCTTCGAAGCCAACGCCGAGTAGCTGGTAGCCAGCGCCTGCGGGGTTGGTTAGCGGGCCGAGGATGTTGAAGACAGTGCGCAACCCAAGCTCGCGACGGACGGGGCCGGCGAAACGCATGGCAGGGTGGAACGCAGGCGCAAACATGAAGCCTACGTTCAACTCGTCGATGCATTTGCGGACGGAATCTGGCGACAACTCAAGCTTCACGCCGTTGGCCTCAAGGATGTCCGCGGCCCCTGACTTGCTCGACGCTGCACGATTGCCATGCTTGGCGACCGGGACACCAGCAGCAGCGCTGACCAGCAGCGCAGCGGTGGAGATGTTGAACGTGTTGCTGCCATCGCCACCGGTGCCCACGACATCTAGCACTTCGCCATCGGTGTTCACGTGCAGCGACTTCTCACGCATGACCTTCGCCATGCCGGTGATCTCGTCAACGGTTTCGCCCTTCATACGCAGGGCCACGAGGAAACCCGCGATCTGCGCAGGCGTCGCCTCACCCGTCATGATCTCCTCGGCGACCGCCATGGAGTCCTCGACGCTAAGCGACGAGCCCGCCGTAAGTTTCTGTAATGCTTCCTGAATCATGCGCTCGCCTCACCTTGCCTGGTGCCTGCGACCAGGGCGTCGATCTCATCTGCGTTCACACCGATCGCCTCGTCCGACAACCAACCGAAGAGGACGTCGTCTTCAACCTTGCCAACGCCCTCCTGCACAGCGACGCGCAGCCCGCCCGTTGGGCCTGGCTGCCCCTCCATCGCGATCTCGACGACCGTGCGACGACGATCCGGTGGGTTGCGTAGCTGCATGAGCCCGAAGCCACCCATGAGTACCTCAACAGTCAGCAGCCAGTCGAACACCCAGTAGCGCTGCTCACCCGAGACCATCACCCAGAGCGTGAGAACCGTCATCACCACGCCACCGATCACCAGCCACTTGCCAATCATCCGCCGCATGGCATCAAGCACCACGTCGCGCTCGCCGCGGAGGCCCGCCTTGAAGTCGGCGCCAGCCATGCCGTCCAACGGCGGCTCGACCTGCTGCACCGCGAATCCTCGCGCCACGAGCAGAGCCTCCGCACGCGAGTAGAGAGCGGCTGGGTCATCAACGGCGTACGTGCGATCTACGACGATGGAGAGGTCGGAAACGATTGTCTGTTGCATGCTAGACAGCCTCTTTCTGGGAGTGTGCCGGAACGTTCAGTAAATTCTGCAGAAGCTCGTGCCCCTGCTCGGTCATGATCGACTCTGGGTGGAACTGGATGCCTTCAACCGGGTGCGACGTGTGACGCACACCCATGATGATGCCGTTATCCGTGCGTGCCGTCACCTCCAACACGTCGGGGACTGTTTCCGGCAGGATGGTTAGCGAGTGATAGCGGATCCCCTGTAGGGGGTTCTTGAGGCCAGCGAAGACCCCCAGGCCATCGTGGTGGATCAAGCTGGTCTTGCCATGCATGATCTCGCCGGCCACATCCACGGTCGCGCCGTAAGCAACGCCGATGCATTGGTGCCCCAGGCATACGCCCAGCAGCGGAACGGACGCCCCGAAACGACGCACGACATCGGTGGAGATGCCAGCCTCGTTAGGTGTGCAGGGGCCTGGGGAGATGACGATACGCTCTGGCGCCCACGCTGCAATCTCATCGAGCGTTACCTTGTCGTTACGCACGACCTCAACCTCCTGGCCCAGCTCACAGAGGAACTGGTAGAGGTTGTAGGTGAAGCTGTCGTAATTGTCGATGAGCAATAACATCGGGGTCTCTCCGTGATTCTATTCCGCGTGGGTGCTACGCGCGCCCACGTTCAGCTTCTTCGATCGCCCGCAACAGCGCGCCCGCCTTCTGAAGGGACTCTAGGCGCTCGAACTCGGGTTCGCTGTCGAACACCACACCACCACCCGCCTGCAGGTAGGCTATTCCGTCCTTGACGACCATCGTTCGGATTGCGATCGCAGTGTCCATATTGCCCGAGAAACTAAAGTAACCCACTGCACCCGCGTAGGACCCGCGCCGCTCGCCCTCAAGTTCGGCGATGATCTCCATCGCCCTGATCTTGGGTGCACCGGATACGGTGCCCGCCGGGAAGCAGGCTCGCAGCGCGTCGAAGCAGGTCATGTCGTCACGAAGGTCGCCGCTCACGTGCGAGACAAGGTGCATGACGTGGGAGTAGCGCTCGACCTCCAGCATCTGCGGTACTCGAACGCTGCCAGGCTTGCTGACGCGACCGATGTCATTGCGCCCGAGATCCAGCAGCATGATGTGCTCGGCGCGCTCCTTCTCGTCCGCCTTCAGTTCTTCTTCCAGCGCTTTGTCCTCAGCGGCATCTATACCTCGGCGGCGCGTGCCTGCGATCGGGTGCGTGTCGACCAGGCCATCCTCCACACGCACCAGCATCTCGGGGGATGCGCCCACGATGTCGAAGTCGTCGAGGTGCAGGAAGTACATATACGGCGATGGGTTCACCGCGCGCAGCGAGCGATAGAGGTCAAAGGCGTCCGACTCAACCGGTACCTCCAACCGCTGGGACGGCACCACCTGGATGATGTCGCCGGCAACGATGTACTCCTGCGACCGCCTCACCATGGCGTGGTATTCCGCGACACTCTTGTTAGAGCCAGCCTCTGCGGTCACCTGACCGCCGGTCTGCGGTGCGCTGTCCTCGGCTTCAACCAGCTTGCTGGCGCCGGCCAGGGGCTGCGCGAGCCGGTCGGCGAGCTCATCTATGCGTGAGGTGGCCTTCTCGTATGCGGCATCGACGTCAGCACCCTCTTTGACGAACGCGTGGGCAACGATCTGGATGCGGTGGCGCACGTGGTCGAACACCAACATCGCGTCGGTGAACATAAACAACGCTTCAGGCAGTCCGTGGGGGTCTTTGCCCGCGACAGGCACGCGAGGCTCGAAATAGTGGACGGTTTCGTAGGCCAGAAAGCCCACAGCCCCGCCAACGAACCGGGGCAGGCCTTGCACCTCCACGGGAATGAAGCGATCAAGCTCCTCTTGTACCGGGGTGAGCGGGTCCTGCTCGCCGTCGGGCTGGCCTGACCCCGTGCGCACGACCTTGTATGGTTCGGTGCCCATAAAGCTGTAGCGCGCCAGGCGTTCGCCGCCCTCGACGCTCTCCAACAAGAACGAGTGCGGCTCGCGGGCGATCTTCAGGTAGGCCGAGACTGGCGTCTCAAGGTCTGCGACGACCTCGCGGTACACGGGGATCAGGTTCCCGGGCCCCTTCGCCAACTCTCGGAATGCTTCTATCGTCGGGTAGTACGTCACACCAAACCCCTCTATTTTCGCCATAGTCGCCTTTGATTGGCGCTAGGTTGCGGGCAATAAAAAAACCGTCCCAACAAAAGGGACGGTATTACCGTGGTGCCACCCAGATTCGTCCTTCCATTACGGGAAAGACCTTCATCGGCACGGCCCTGACTGATCAGGGATTATGCCGTCCGTCTGTATCGGGACGGGCCCGGCGGCGCCTACCTCCTCATCTAGTCCCAAGAGGGAGTCGAAAAAGGAATCGGGCCACGGCTCAGGGGTCCATTCGACCTTCGCGCTGGCGCCGGATCTCACCAATCCCGGCTCTCTGTGGCCCCGCTTGACGGTGTACTACTCCCCGTCACTGCCAATATAACTACCTCGTCATTATCCACACCGCGCGTCGAGACTGTCAAACCTCAGGCGCCCGTCAGGTGGCGTCCAGCGCTGTCGCCAGCAGCGTAGCAATGATCGCCCCCGTGACCAGGTAGCGCCCCACGAAGATCACGGCTTTACCCGCGAATCCTCACGCACCCGGACCTATCTCATCAGCGATCGCTTGAGGCTTTCCGACCCAGAAGATGACGATGGACGTTGCGAGCACACTCAGCATGAGGCCGAACGTCCCGAACAGCGAATCCATGCGGTCCAGCACAGGCTCGCCGAACAGAGTGAGATGCACCGGTGAGTAGCTGAGCGCGCTGAGCGACCCCGTAACGAGTAGCAAGGGCAGCAACGTCCAAATCGCCCTGGTGCGCGTCCAACGCAGGGCATCCGCCAGCGAGCTTGCCGTACCTTCCATCATCGCGATCATCGAGGTGAGCGCCGCGAAGAACAACAACAGATAGAACGCTGTCCCCACCAAGCGGCCCGCTGCTAGCTGCTCGAACAGAAGCGGCATGGAATCGAACGCCAGCTCTGGCCCCGCAGCGGGCGCCACCGCGAACGTGAATACGATCGGGAATATCGCGACCCCCGCAACCATCGCGATCACCGTGTCCGCACCAGCGATCAGCGCCGTCGAATCCCGTACGCCGGTCTGGGCGCGCATGTAGCCGCCAAACGTAACTAGCACGCCACTACCGATGATCAGCGAGAACATCGCCTGTCCCATCGCATTGGCCCAAACACGCGGCTCCCGCAGCGCCTCGAACCGAGGCTCGAATAGGAATTCCAGCGCTCGCTCACGCCCGTCCAGCGTCAGCGAGTAGATTGCGATAGCCAGCAACGCCAGCGTCAGGAACGGCAACAACGTCCGTGATGCCACCTCTATACCGCCCTGGACACCTCTAAGAACGATCGCTCCCATGAGCGCCACCGATACGCCGAACAGGGCGAGCGAGGCCCACGAATCGGAGAACACCTCAAAATCCGGCTCGATCCCTAGGCCCATGATGCCCGCATGGCCCAACGTCCACCCCGCGACCACTGCGTAGTAGCTCAGGATGAGGAAGGCAATCACCGCGATACCTGCCCCGGCGTACTTGGCACGAGGGGCGATCGCACTGAACACGCCAAAGACCCCAGCTGCATGGCGACGGCCAGCACCGAACTCAAACATCATCAGCGGGACGCCGAGCAAGGCCACTGAAATCAGGTAGGCAAGCACGAACGCGCCCCCACCGTTCTCGCCCGCGACGTAGGGGAAACGCCAGACGTTTCCAAGGCCCACCGCCGAGCCAACCGACGCGGCGATGAATCCAGCCTGCGACGACCACGCGCCACGGGCAAGCTTGTTCTTTGTGCTGTCCTGTTCCACCCCTCCACTGTAGCGCGAGTCGCCGCTTCTCGTCCCTCAAGTAGCGAACCGCTAGAATGCGCGCCGACTAACCAAGGGGGATTCGCTATGGCAACCAGCGGGGCAAGAAATGGACGGCGCGTAGGCGTCATCGGTGTGGGATTTGGTGTCGCGGTACACATCCCCGCCTATCGCGCGGAAGGCTTCGATGAACCGGCAGTTCCTGCTGGGAGCGGCGGATGTACTGACGCCCGGTGCATACCGGCGTGGCCAGAACACGATCAACGACTTCATGCCGCCGAACCAAGGCGACGTACCTTCGCTCATGCGTGGTTTCGGTCTTTGGCTGCGGGAGCCGGACAACAGTGTGAACCCCGTGATTCTCGCAGGATTGGCCCACCTGCATCTGGTCGCAGTCCATCCCTTTTGGGATGGCAACGGGCGAACAGCCCGAGGGTTGGCCGCGCTGATCATCCAGCGCTCGCCGATCAGCTGCAAGAACCTGCTGTCGCTCGACTCAGTCTTTGCCGCAAACCGGGATGGATACGTCGCCGCAATCGAGCAAACGCTGGGTAGCGCGTTCTCCAACACCTACGACGCGACGCCTTCGTTGGAGTTCTTCGTCCGTGGAGTGAAAACCGCGACAGACCTGCTGGAGCATGAACTGACCGATTGGCACCGAACCATGGCGAAATTTCAGGCCCAGGTCAGAAACCTCGGACTGAAACAACGGCAGATAGACGCGCTTGCGTTCGCTTCGCGAGCGCGAATCCTCACGCGTCGGGAGTACATGGAGATCGCAGACGTCAAGGAGCTGACGGCTACCCGGGATCTTGCGGACCTCGTCCAACGGAGGCTACTCGTCGCGCAGAGGCGCACGAGGGATCGCACCTACACATGGAACGCGGGTTGAACTTGTAGGGGCCAAACCTAGAGGTTGGGGAAGTAGCGGGACAGCTCGTAGTCCGTGACTGCGGCCTGGAAGCGATCCACTTCGATGCGCTTGTTCTGCAACAGGCTCTGGTAGGTGTGTTCGCCAAGGGCCTCGCGGAGCACCTCGCTCTGCTCGGCCAGCGCGAGAGCTTCATCGAGAGTCCGAGGCAATGCAGTGATCCCTTGCGCAGCACGCTCTTCATCAGTCATGCGTGCCACGTCGGATTCGCTGGGGGCAACGGGCTCGTAACCTTCTTCGATGCCCTTTAGGCCAGCGGTCAGTATCGCGGCAAAGGTTAGATACGGATTGCATGCCGGGTCCGGCTGCCTGAACTCGATACGAACCGACGCTTCTCTCCCCGGCCGATACGACGGCACACGGATCAGGTCAGAACGATTCACGCCAGCCCATGATGTGTAGGCAGGCGCTTCGAAGCCAGGCACAAGCCGCTTGTAAGAGTTCACCCACTGATTACAGACGCACGCGATCTCGGGGGCATGCCGGAGCAGGCCCGCGATGAACTGCTGTGCGGTTTCAGACAACTTGAAGGGGCTATCTGCTTCATAGAACGCGTTCTCTTCGCCCCGCGACAGTGACATATGCACATGCATGCCAGAGCCGTTCTGGTCTTGCAGGGGCTTTGGCATGAAGCTCGCGAAGACGCCGTGACTCTCAGCCACCTCTTTGACGACCTGCCGGTAGGTCATCACCGCATCTGCCATCGTGAGCGCATCGGTGTGGCGCAGGTCGATCTCGTGCTGACTGTGAGCCACCTCGTGGTGGCTGTACTCAACGGGGATGCCCATCTGCTCCAGCAACAGCACCGTTTCGCGCCGGAGATCCGCCCCGGCGTCCAGCGAGGAGGTGAGGTCGAAGTACCCACCCACGTCCAGCGGCTCAGCGCTCGTTGAACTCTTGAAGTAGAAGTGCTCCATCTCCGGGCCCACCTGGAACGCAAAGCCCAGTGCCGCAGCCTTTTCGAGGGCGCGCTTCAGAACCCATCGCGAATCGCCCTCGAACGACGACCCATCTGGGCGCAGCACGTCGCAGAACATGCGAGCAACCGCGTTCTGGCGTGGGCGCCACGGCAAGACGGAAAAGGTCGAGGGATCCGGCATGGCTACCATGTCAGCCTCGTTGTGACGAGCAAAGCCTTCAACGGTCGAGCCATCGAACGCCATGCCGACCTCAAGCGCGTCCTCGAGCTCTGCGTCGGTGATGGCGAATCCCTTGAGATTGCCTAGGATGTCCGTGAACCAGAGGCGGATGAACTTGACGTCGTTCTCTTTGGCCATGCGGAGAACGTACTGCCGAGCTTCATCGTTACCGCTCATCGCCATCGCGCATCCTCTCCATGGAACGTGGTCGAACGCCCTTGATCACTCGTCCGTGCGGTATCAGCGGGCGACTACGCGTTGGACTTGAGATGTCCCAGCGCGCTTTGGGCGGCCGCCAACCGGGCGACAGGGACGCGGTAGGGCGAAGCGCTAACGTAGTTGAGCCCGATCTCGTGGCAGAAGGCCACGCTCTTGGGGTCGCCGCCATGTTCGCCACAGATGCCTATGGGGAGATCGGGGTTGACCGCCCTACCCTCTTCAACGGCGAGGCGCATGAGGCGCCCGACGCCAGCGGTGTCGATGCTCGTGAAGGGATTCCAGGGGAGGATCTCCTGCTCCACGTAGTGGTTGAGGAACTTGCCTTCAGCATCATCCCGACTATAGCCGAAGGTCATCTGAGTCAGATCGTTGGATCCGAAGCTAAAGAACTCGGTGTTCTCGGCAATCTCGCCTGCTGTCAGAGCTGCCCGGGGCACCTCGATCATCGTCCCGAACTTATAGGTCATCTCAACGCCGAGCGCATCGCGGGTCGTGTGCGCCACCTCGCGAAGCCGTGGGCGGAGCCACTTGAGTTCGTTCACGTGAGAAACGATCGGAATCATGATCTCGGGGTAGATCGCGCCGCCCTCGCTGGTGAGTCGGCAGGCCGCTCTCACGATGGCTCGAACCTGCATCTCGTAGACCTCAGGCATCGTCAGGCCAACGCGGCAGCCGCGGTGTCCCAACATGGGGTTGGACTCCCGCAGAATCTCAACCAAGTCCAGCATGTGCTCGCGCTCTGAGATCTCGTTGGTCTTGCCAGCGGCCCGCAGATCGATAAGCTCAGTGATCAACTCTTCGTAGTTCGGTAGGAACTCGTGCAGAGGTGCGTCCAGCAGACGGATAACCGTCGGGCGCCCGTCCATCGCCTTCAAGATGCCGTAGAAATCGGCCATCTGGAACTCTTCAAGGTTCGCCAATTCAGCGTGGAACTGTGCCACTGCCTCCGACGACTCAACCGTACGCTGCGCCTCTGCGAGCTTCTCACCGAGTGATACGCGCTCAGAAGCTGGTGCCCTAGCCAAAGCCAGTGCGATCTCGTCCGCCTGACGGATCAGTCTTGACGCCTCAGGCCCTACGGCGAGCAGCGATTGGATGTGGTGTATCCGCTCCGCTGCGAAGAACATGTGCTCTGTGCGACAGAGCCCGATGCCCTCAGCGCCGTTCTGCCGGGCGCGCAACGCGTCTTCTGGAGTATCTGCATTGGCCCAGACTTGGAGGGTTCGCACCTCATCGGCCCAGCCCAGCAGTGTGTTCAACTCCGCCAACTCGTCGGCCTTCGGTTCCACGTGAGGAAGCTCGCCGATGAACACCTCACCAGTGGCGCCGTCGATACTGATCGTGTCGCCTTCTGAGATCGTCTTCCCTCGAGCGGTGGCCTTGCGGGCAGCCATGTCGAAGTGCAACTCTTCACAGCCCACGACACAGGGCTTGCCCAGTCCGCGAGTAACCACCGCCGCATGGCTGGTCATGCCGCCGCGGGCGGTGAGCACTCCCTCCGCCTTGATGATGCCGTGGACATCGTCCGGGCTGGTCTCGGGGCGAACAAGAATAATCTTGGTGCCAGACTCCGATAGGGTCACTGCCCGATCGGGATCCATCACCACGACGCCAGAGGCCGCGCCAGGTGACCCGCCTACGCCCACTGCGAGCAGCGCGGTCTTCGCGGCCTTCGCCTTCGCTTCCTGGTCGAAACGAGGCATCAACACCTGGGTGATATCGCTCGCCGGGATCCGGCCAAGGGCGTCCGCCTTGGAGAGCACGCCCTCCTCGACCAGTTCAACCGCAATACGAACCGCAGCGGGCGCCGTGCGGTTGGCTGTCCGAGTTTGCAGGATGTAGAGCTTCCCGCGCTCGACGGTGAACTCAATGTCCTGAACTTCTTTGTAGTGTGCCTCGAGGTTGCGAGCCATCTCCTCTATCTGGGCGTATAGCGCGGGCTCATCGACCGCCAATGTCGCTATGCGCTGAGGCGTCCGCACGCCAGCGACGACATCCTCACCCTGCGCGTTCGTAAGGAACTCACCATAGAGGGTCTTTTCGCCGGTTGCTGGGGATCGGGTGAACATGACCCCGGTGCCGGAATCTGCGCCCAAGTTGCCGAAGACCATGGTCATGATCACGCAACCAGTACCAAGGTCATGCGAGATGCCGGCGAACTCACGGTAGGTGATGGCGCGCGGGTTGTTCCAGGAGTCGAACACCGCTTCGATAGCCTGACGGAGCAGCTCCCATGGGTCGTCGGAGATGTCGCTACCCGTCGCGTCCTTGATCACCGCCCTGAACGCTGTGACGAGTTCACGAAGCGCGGCAGCATCGAGTTCGTAGTCGAAGATCAGCCCTCGGGAGGTCTTGGCCGTTTCGAGCAGCGTCTCGAACTTTTCCTTCTCGATGCCCAGCACAACGTTACCGAAGCCTTGAACGAGCCGACGATACGCGTCCATCGCTGGGCGCTCGTCGTTCATCATCTTCGCAACGCCAGCCACTGTGCGGTCGGTCACGCCCATGTTGAGGATCGTGTCCATCATACCCGGCATGGAGACCGCCGATCCCGATCGGACGGAGACCACGAGTGGATTGTCCGGGTCGCCGAACTTGCGCCCCGTTTCTTCTTCCAGGATGTGAACATTCGCGACGATGGTGTCCCAGAGACCGTCCGGGAACCGTCGGCCCACCTTGAAGTACTCAAGGCAAACTTCGGTCGTGATTACGAATCCGGGGGGGACGGGAATGCCGATGCGCGCCATTTCGCTTGCGTGGGCGCCTTTGGAACCAAGGAGGGATACCATGTCGGCGCCGCCCTCGGCGAGCCGGTAAACCATCTTGCCTTCGATGCTCGTAGCCATGAGCCCCTCCTCACGAGACCTCCCGCGAGCTTCCTGGACAGTCTAAAAGAGACCTTGGCGACAGGCTTCCTAAGCACAGAAACCGCCATTTTCTCCCGTAATGAAATGATAGCAGTCCCCGATTTGGAGTACAAAGACCGAGGCGGTTCGGATTCGAACACCGATCACGGCAGTACACCGCTTTTCGCCATGGTTATGGCTCGCTGGTACCGTTTTCGGTCACAGCGTCCGCATAAACACCTCGATACTCCGGCGGCAATAGCTCAGCGATCGACCCCATGATCCGGTCTGTCATCGTCAATAGCATCTGCCTATCTATACGGTCGGACTGCGCAAGCGTATACGGCTCACCTATTACGGCCTTGAGCTTCTGGAAATGAAAAGGCGTCTGCATCACGTGAGGGATCTTCTCCGTGCCCGTAATCGCGACGGGCACAATGGGGACGCCCGTGCGCAACGCCATGTAGGCGATCCCGTCGTGACCCCGGCCCAGAGCTCCTGCGTGGCGCGTGCCCTCTGGGAAGATCAGCAAAGCCCGGCCCTGGTCTAGGAGCTTCTGCGCATGGGCCAACGCCGCCAGATCTTGCTTCTCACGATTCACTTCGAACACGTGTACCTGATGGAGGAACCACGAGACGAACCATCCCTTGAAAAGCGACCGCTTCCCCATCCACCACATCGGCCTATCGATCGCGTAGATCAGCACCGCTGGGTCCGTGTAGCTCTGGTGATTCGACGCGATCAGCAACGGCCCGGTCTTGGGGAGATTCTCGCGGCCCTCGACAACCAAACTCCCGAATGTCGGCATGAAAACTTTCGCTAGAAAGCGCCCGCCACGGTAGAGGAAATCTATCCGAGGCCATCTCACGCCCCACCGCTAAGCGCCGCTATGACCGCCCCCACGACACCCTGCACGTCCAGCGCATCCGTCAGCACCACCACTGCGTCATCCGCGACGCGTAGCGGGCTCTCCTCGCGCTCCGAGTCGATCTTATCTCGCAACTCCAGGTTCTCCCGAACCTCCGCCTCGGTCTCCGACCCAGCGACCTCTGCCAGTCGGCGCCGAACGCGCTCATCAGCAGACGCGTCCAAATAAACTTTCCCTGCGCCGGGCAACACCTTCGTGCCGATGTCTCGCCCAACCATGACAACTTCGCCCGCCTCGGCCATCCGCTGCTGCTGGTCGACCATCGCTACGCGGACGCCCGCTACCTTTGCCACGTTTGAGACTAAAGCCTGAACCTCTGGCGTTCGCAGATGAACAGTCACGTCCTCGCCATTGGCCAAGAGGCGCTCACCGTTGGGGGTCACAACGATATCCATCACCGTAGCGCTGGCCAGTGTTGTCAGTGCATCGGGGTCTTCGATGGCAACGCCATCGCGTAACGCCAGGTACGTACAGGCGCGGTACATCAACCCCGTGTCTATGAATCTGTAACCGAGGCGTTGGGCCAGTTGACGGCCGACGACGGTCTTGCCGGAAGCTACGGGGCCATCTATTGCAATCACTTTTGGTATAGGCACTTAGAAATCTTTGCGTGTCGAGGCCCCTTGCGTCAAGGCGCTCCAACTTCATGGGGCCCCGCACGCCACGTCAAACACTGGTGGCGCGATCCGCATCTATGCAGGCAACCTAAGACATCCGGCTGTCCCGATGGCGGAATATCGGTGCCCACAGATCTCCCAAATACCAATTGTGCTATCCGTTTTGACCCTAGTTCGCAGAACTAGTAGAATAGCGCGCGTTAATAGGGGAAGTAGATTCAAAGCTCCGCTCTCCTAAATCACGCCACGCGCAGAGTGGCCCCGTTCCAAAGATTCCTTCGCCCGCAGGAGACGCTTCGATGGTTGACCAGAAGCAGTCAGATTACACAGCAAGCGATATTCAGGTCCTTGAGGGCTTGGAGGCGGTTCGCCGACGTCCTGGTATGTACATCGGCAGTACAGACCAACGTGGCCTGCATCACCTCGTCTACGAAATCGTCGACAACGGTGTTGATGAAGCGATGGCTGGCTACTGTGACCACGTCACGATCACGATGTTCGACGATGGTTCCGTGGGCGTCTCCGACAACGGTCGTGGCATCCCAGTGGATCTCCACGCCACAACCGGCAAGTCAGCCCTTGAAACCATCATGACCACGCTCCACGCCGGTGGTAAGTTCGGCGGCGGTGCCTACAAGGTCTCAGGCGGCTTGCACGGCGTCGGCGCCTCCGTCGTCAACGCACTTTCCTCTGAGATGCGTGTAGATGTCGCTCGCGATGGCCAGCACTACCACCAGGAGTACGCACGGGGAATCCCGACCACCGAGATGATCGAGGACGGCCCCATCGCCGACGACGACCCGCACCAACAGGGCACGGTCGTGCGCTTCCTCGCGGACGAGACCACCTTTGGCCCCATCAACTATGACCACGACACGTTGGTCCAACGTTTCCGTGAGATGGCCTACCTCAACAAGGGCATCTGGCTCACGTTTAGGTCTGAGGCGCGCCCGGAAAACGACCGCACTTTCTACTTCGAGGGCGGTATCGCCAGCTTCGTCCGCCAGTTGAACCACAACCGCGAGGCGTTGCAGGACGAGCCCTTTTACATGGAGCAGCAGGGTGAGGGCACGATGGTTGAAGTCGCGCTCCAATACAACTCGGGCTTCTACGAGAACACGCTCGCATTCGCCAACTGCATCAACACCGTCGACGGCGGTTCCCACGTTGTTGGCTTCCGCGCTGGCCTGACGCGCGCTATCAACAGTTACGCGAAGAAGAGCAAGATCCTGCGCGACGACCAGGCGAACTTCTCCGGTGAGGACGTTCGTGAGGGCCTGACGGCCATCATCAGCGTTCGCCTTGAGGAGCCACAGTTCGAAGGCCAGACCAAGGGCAAGCTCGGCAACGCCGAGGTCAAGACCGCCGTAGAACAGCTACTGGTGCAACACCTTGAGTTCTACCTGGAAGAGCACCCCCAAGAAGCTCGCCGCATCCTTGAGAAATGCATGACGTCCCAGCGTGCTCGCGACGCAGCTCGCAAGGCACGCGACTTGGTGATCCGCAAGAACGCCATGGACGGAGGATCACTCCCAGGCAAGCTCGCGGACTGCTCCGAGAAAAGCCCTGAACTCTCTGAGCTATTCGTCGTTGAGGGTGAGTCCGCCGGTGGTTCAGCCAAGATGGGCCGCGATCGTCGCACCCAAGCGATCCTGCCCCTACGTGGCAAGATCCTCAACGTTGAGAAGGCGCGACCTGATCGGATGCTGGCCCACGAGGAGATCCGCGCGCTCATCACGGCCATTGGCGCGGGCTTGGGCGAGGACTTCAACATGCCCAAGTTGCGCTACCACAAAGTCATCATCATGACCGACGCCGATGTCGACGGAGCGCACATCCGGACGCTCCTCCTGACCTTCTTCTTCCGCAACATGCGAGAGCTCATCGACGCTGGTCACCTATACGTCGCCCAGCCCCCGCTATACCGCACGTCCCGTGGCCGGTCAGTCGAGTACAAATACGCCGAAGCCGACAAAGACGCGTGGATGTCGAATCAGCTCTACGGTCGCGTTTCCGTCTCAAACGACGACGCCTCCGTAACGATGACTGGCCCGAAGCTCAGTACCCTGCTGGAGTTGATTCGAGAGTTTCAGGGTTGGGTTGCTCCGCTTTCAAGCTTGGGACTCGCTCCTGAGCTTGCAGGCGCACTCTTCCAAGGCTCAGCGCAAGGCAAGTACCGCCTCGCTTTCGAAGGCTCCGAAACGCTACAAGCCGTAGCCGATTGGTTCACCGAGTATGGTTACGAGTGCAAGCCCATCGAGGATCTCAAAGAGGGGCGATTCCTCCTGGAAGTTCCAGGCCACGGCACCATCAACGTGAAGGCCGTCCTCGAATCTGTTTCGTCCCACCGCGCCAACGAGGTATTCCCCCGTGTCGCGGAATGGGTCGCCGAGCATAGCTTCTCCATCACCCGACGTGACAACGAAGTCGCTGCAGGCCTCGCTTGGTTCGACCTTGTCACCGCACTCGAACGCCACTCCGATCGGAGCGGCGTTAACCTCCAGCGCTACAAGGGCCTGGGTGAGATGAACCCGGATCAGCTCTGGGAAACCACCATGGATCCGACTAAGCGGACGCTGCTGCAGATCAACGCGGATCAAGCGGCTGAGGCGGACGAGGTGTTCACCACACTCATGGGCGACTTGGTACAACCCCGCAAGGAGTTCATCCAGGCCCACGCCCGCCAAGTGAAGAACCTCGACATCTAGCTCGCGAGCTAGGCTAGGCCTCCCGTCTGGGAGGCTTAGCTCGTAACGACGTTGCCCTCAGCGTCGCCTTCGAGGATCGAGAACAACTCGTAACCATCACCACGAAGGCGTTCGCTGCCACCCTGGTTGCGATCTAGGATACAGCCCACGAACACCACCTTGTGGCCAGCGTCCTCTGCCGCGCGGATCGCCAGGTAGAGCGAACCTGCTGTCGAGCAGGCATCGTCCACGATGGCAACCGGCACACCCTCGGGTAACGGTCCCTCGATCAGCTTGCCCATACCGTGTTCCTTCGGCTGAGGCCGCACGAAGAACGCCGGCACCGCACGACCGCCGTCGAGGCCGCTGAGCATAGCTATCTCAGTCACCATCGGCACGGCCGCCACAGCAGGCCCGCCAACCGCTTCAGCACCTGACTCGCGGATCGCCGGAAGGATGGCCTTAGCGACCGCATTGGAACCCTTAGGCGACAGCGTCAGCAAACGGCCGTCGAAGTAATACTTACTCTTCTCACCTGACGTCAGCGTGAAGTCGCCATACCGCAGAGCATCGAGCTCATTACAGAGCTCCAAGATACGCTGAGGAAGATTTTCTGTAGCCACTATTGCGCCTCCAACGGCTCTACCTATAGAGCCCATATTCTTCTATGTATTCGCCAACCGCATCTGGTACCAGGTAGCGGTACGGTTCACCAGCAGTCGCACGACGCCGCAACTCAGTCCCGCTGATCTCGATGAGTGGCAGATGCACGGTCATCAAGCGCTCGCCTACCGTCGGGTCGATCGCTTCCAGCGTTGTCAGATCCAGCGGGCCATGCCCTGGGCGTAGTGCGACCACCAACTGCGTCAGCTCCAAGATGCGCTCCGGAGCCTTCCAGCGGTGCATGCTATTCAGGGTATCCACACCCATGATGAACAGCACGTCATCGTCTCGCATATCGCCAGCGCGTAACTCTTCAAGAGTGTCCACCGTATAGGTTTCGCCTGGGCGGTCCATCTCGATCGTACTAAGCCGGAAACGTTCGTTCGTCTCGATGGCAAGCTGCACCATTGCTTTGCGGTGCTCCTTGCTCGTCAAGCGCTGCCCGCGCTTCATCCAAGGCTCACCGGTCGGGACGAACCAAACCTCATCAAGTCCCAAGCGCCAAAGCACTTCCTGCGCCAGGATCAGGTGACCTGTATGGATCGGGTCAAACGTTCCGCCCAAGATCCCGCGACGCATTCAGTCCCACACCAACTCACGGTTAGCGATCCGAACGGTATCGCCTTCGACCACCCCTGCCTTCTCCAACGCGCTGATCACGCCGAAACGTTCCATCTCTGCATGGAATTGCATCCGCGCCCGCCAATCGTTGAACCGCACCATAGGTACGAACCGTTCCAAGGGTTCACAGGACACGACGAATACCTCTTCGTCACGCTCAATCCGAATCCTCGGTCGGCGAGGAACAACGACCTTGACTGTCTCTTCCGCTTCCGGCTCCTCGACATCGTCGTCTTCGTCCAGTATGGGGATCAACGGCAATACGCGATCCAGCAGCTCATCGAGCCCCTCCATAGTTGCCCCGGAAAGGACACTTGGGACTTGTCCGCTAGCTTCTTCTAACTCAGCCAACTTCTCCGCCAAATGTTCTCGCACTTCCGGCAGGTCAACCTTGTTGAGAACCGCAACTATCGGTTTGTCATCCAAGCCACCTGGGTAGGCCTCAAGCTCTTTGGCAACCCGAAGATATTCTTCGCCAACGTTTTCAACACTTCCATCAACAAGATGCACCAACACTCGAACGCGCTCAGTGTGCCTCAGGAACTCAAGTCCCAGACCCTTTCCCTCACTCGCACCTTCGATCAAACCAGGAACATCAACAAACACCAACTCATGACCATGCCTGTAAACCATGCCAAGAACCGGCTCAATAGTCGTGAACGGGTAATCCGCTATCTTTGGTCGAGCTCGTGAAATGATCGACAGCAAGGTCGATTTGCCCGCATTCGGCGAACCAACCAGGGCCACGTCTCCAAGAACCTTCACTTCCAGGAACACCAACAACTCTTCCCCGTATTCCCCACCCTCAGCCAGCAAGGGTTCTTGGTTGGTAGAAGTTACGAATCGATGATTGCCCCGACCAGGAGCGCCACCCCTAGCGATCGCTACTTTCTTGTTGGCAACGACAAGGTCCACGAGTTGTTCTCGTTCCCCCTCTTCGTTCTCTCGCCAAACGACAGTACCCATCGGCACTTCAATCGTCGTGTCTTTGCCCTTTTTCCCTGTCTTGTCTCTCCCACCACCTCCTTTTCCATCATCAGCGTAGACATTGAACGTCCGGTGAAGATGGCCAAGCGTACTCACCCCTTTTCGAGGAACAAGATAGATCGTTCCTCCGGTTCCCCCGTCTCCCCCGTCAGGGCCGCCTCGAGGTTTGTAGGGTTCGTGGAGAAAAGAGATTGCACCGTTGCCGCCTTTTCCCGCTCGCATCTGAAGGTGTTTGTTATCTAACAACCGTTACTTCTCACTTTACTTAATCAGTAGGTAGGAGGTTTCCTAAATAATAATAGTAAAGGTATATGTTGGTGAACGTTTTGCTAACAAAGGCCGTCTAGCAGGTCGTTGCCTGGTCGAAGGATGTTGGGAATGTGTTAGTGAAGGACTGGGAATAGGTCAATTAGTGGTGATTGAGGCGAGTAGTGGGCCGAGATCGTCGGCAAAAGGCTTATCAGACGCTAAGCGTTTGGCCACTTTCTTTACGCTGTAAAGCACGGTTGTACGATCACGACCACCTAAAGCTGAGCCGATTTCATCTGGTGATAGCTTGTGATGAGTATTCAATACGTACATAGCAATCTGCCGAGCGCCTGCTACTGCCCGATCACGTCTACCACTAACCAACGCGGCTTGTGGTAGGCCGAAGTGAGCTGCGACGGCTGCGATTATCGCTTTCGGTGATGATTCACCTAGATCTTGAGCAGCGGCCACGCCGAGAGCGCTCTGAGCGAGTTCGATCGTGACGGGTGTATTCGTGAAGTGAGCCATCGCCGTTACTCGGTTAAGGGAACCTTGGAGCAAGCGAACGTTGCTCTGGGTGCGTTCAGCGATGAAGTCGATCACTTCGCGGGGAACGGCTACGGGCGCACTCTCTGCGAAGGTGGAGAGCATGGCAGTACGAGTCTCCAGCGATGGCTGACCGATATCGGCTAGCAATCCCCATTCGAACCGTGAACGTAGGCGCTCCTCAAGCAACGGTAGTGCTGATGGCGGTCGATCGCAGGTCAGGACGATCTGCCGACCGGAGTCATGGAGTGCGTTGAAGGTATGGAAAAAGCCTTCCTGCGTACCTTCTTTGCCTGAGATGAACTGGACATCGTCTATGAGTAGTAGATCGGCGCTACGGTACCGAGCGCGAAACGATTCCGTCCTCCGGTCCTTGATAGCGGCCAAGAACTCATTGGTGAATTGTTCACAGGTGACGTAGGCAACGCTGCGCCCTGCGGCCTGTGCCCGCGATCCGATGGCTTGAAGCAAGTGAGTCTTGCCAAGGCCAACGGCTCCGTAAAGGAACAGTGGGTTATAGGACTGGCCAGGAGCGTCAGCGACGGCCATCGAGGCGGCGTATGCCAGTTGGTTCGATCCGCCAACCACAAAAGACTCGAACGTGTAGCGCGGATTGAGGGGGGCGTCAGTCACCGAAGCCCGTGGTGACGTGCTGCTCATAGGTGTCGTAGAAGCGGCGGGTGCGGCTGGAGGGGCAGCGCTGGGACTGCCCGCCCCGACCTGGAACGTGACGCCGAGGGACGTATCGGTTACGGCTCCGACGGCATCTTCGATGAGGGCGTGCATCCGCCGTTCGAGCCATTCGGCAGCGAACGGTGTTGGTACGGCAACGACCAAGGTTTGATCGTTTATGTCGACCCCAACCGTGCCACGTAGCCAAGTGTCAAAGCTTGGCCGGGTGACTTGCAGTTGCAGACGACCCAGTACCGCTTCCCAGGTTTGGCGAGCGGAAGTGTCGACAGGCACTTAGAACTCCGGCTATGTTGAAGGATCAAGATCGATGGCCGCGCGCCAGCGGGCCGAATGGTGTCGGGCGGGCGTGGAGCCCTGCAGGACTGGGGAACGGTATCACGCCAAAGGGGTTGGAGAGCAGGCCGCAAATGGGGCAAATCTCAAGACATTACACACTTGCATTTTTCGATCTGACCTAGGAAGCAGGCCGTGAAGCCGTTCCCGTAAATCGGGGTATTGAGGTGGTCCCGGTTGTTTGAACAGTCAGGGCCGTCGAGATAAGTGGATTCCCTGCCTGCTTATGCT
>JAQCEV010000128.1 GCA_027618515.1 Chloroflexota bacterium
ATTTCTGGCCTTCGCGTAAGCGTGCGCCGGAGTGCTTCTTTGCGTCGCCACTTGGCGACGGCAGCGTGGTCACCGGAGAGTAGGACATCTGGGACGCCTACGCCGCGGTACTCGGCGGGCCTTGTGTACTGTGGGTACTGGAGGAGGCCTGATGTATGGGAATCGTCCGCCACTGCTTCTTCGCCGTGGCCCATAGCGCCCGGTAGCAGCCTGATGAGCGAGTCGATGATGACGAGCGCGGGGAGTTCACCGCCGGTGAGGACGTAGTCCCCGATGCTGAGCTCTTCGGTGCCGAGTGACGTGCGTGCTCGTTCGTCGATCCCCTCGTAGCGGCCGCAGATGAAAACGATGGTTTCTTGAGCGGATAGCCGTTCGGCGTCACGCTGGCCGTATGGGCGGCCCTGCGGGGTCAGGATGACCACGGGGGCGCCTGGCGGTGGTGCGATGGCGTCTATGGCCTCGAACAGCGGCTCAGGGCGCATGACCATGCCCGGTCCACCGGCGAATGGGGAGTCGTCGACGGTTCGGTGCCGGTCGTGGGTGTGTTCGCGCAAGTCGTGAACGTGGACGGTAGCGATCCCGGCTCGTTGGGCGCGACCGACGATGCCTGCGTCCAGCACGGGAGGGAACATCTCCGGGAAGATGGTTATGACGTGGATGTCCATTGGGGCTAGTGGCCGCGGTTCTCGCCGGTGAGTTGGCCGAGGGCGTGCCCTAGAACGGGAAGCAGGACTTCGATGCCTTCGCGGACGCCTTTGGGGCTTCCGGGAAGGTTGATGATGAGGGTTCGACCCCGGACACCGGCGATTCCTCGGCTGAGCATGGCCATCGGTGTCTTGGTGAGCCCGAATGCGCGCATGGCCTCGGCGAACCCTGGCGCTAAGCGGTCAACGACAGCGCGCGTGGCTTCGGGCATGACGTCGCGGTCGGTGAGGCCGGTGCCGCCTGTGGTCATGATGAGGTCGAGGTCATCATCGTCGGCCCAGGTCGTGAGGGTTTGCTCGATGATGGCGCGTTCGTCGGGAACGACGGCGTAGCGCGCGTGCTCGTAGTCGGGTGGAGCGAGTAGTTCTTTGATGAGTTCGCCGCTGGTGTCTTCGCGCTCGCCTCTGGCACCCATGTCACTGCTGGTCAGAACGCCTATCTTGTACATGGGTGACATGATACCGGCTTGGGGTGTGATCGCTTGCGCGTCTTGATGTGTCTCATTCTGCCTCATTTTGTCTCATTTGCTCCTGAGCCATTGGCGTTAGGAGGAGTTGAGATCGGGTGCTGAACATGGCGGTACGGATTCATTGCGACGAGGTATGGATCCAGCATAGCCAGTTGGGAACGACCGGGCTACAGGCAGATGTCACATAGGAGGAGAGCGGCGTCGATGATGGTGCAGGCAAGTATCATGGTGTGGATCAGTGTCGGGCGCTGGATGCGTGCATTTGACTGCAAACCGGCTGGTCGGTTTATACAAATAAGCCGCTTCTTAGGAGCGGATTGATGAAAGATGCTGGATATGAATCTTGAGACTGAGCCCGAGTTCGCGGACCTGTTTGATGGTGCGGGGGCACCCAAATGGGTCGTTGAGGCGGTTGAAGGGGCGGTCGCGACAGACGCAGTAGAGGCTGCAGGCTGGAGCGATTCGTTGGCGTTGGCGCTGGGCCGGCGCGCGAATCGATTGCTGCGTGAGCGCTTCGGTGCGGACGCTAGGGACGAGTGAGTGGTTACTCTGCGTCTGGTACGCGAGTCTGCGTGGCTGCGGGGGCGCAAGCACCGTGCCTGCTGGTGTCGCTCGTCGAGTCGTGCGCGCACGGTTGCGCGGCCCGAGTGCGTGCGTGGGCCGGTGCGGGGGTGGACAAGCGTTGAAGAGCGAGGGCGACTTCACGCCCCATGCCGCGCTGGATGCAGTCGACAGATAGTTCTTCGATCATGGAGAAGAGGCGGTCACCGACTTCGGCTTGGCCTTTGATGAGGTCACCGTCGAGCCGCTTCTCGTCGTGGTCAATCAGGATCGACACGAAGTCGACTAGACGCATGAGCTGGCGCCAATTAGCGGGCGAGAAGGCAATGAAGTTGCCAGAGGTTTGGTGCTGAGCCATTCCGAATCCTGTCCTTAGTGGATGGAACTCATCATCGGCGTTGCCGGACACTGAACGGTGTCTGATTGGTTGCAGTTGAGTGGCGCAAAGGGCGTTGTTCGGAGTAAGAGCCAGGAAACTGGGACCGAAGGCTGCGTAGCGAGTGCCGTGTGGATGGGCTTGTAGCAGACGCGGACGCAGATGTGGAATCAAGAGATTCAGAAAGGAATGGAGCGCGGGAGTGCGCCTGTGCTAGCGTAGTGGTATGACTCTTGGAAATGTGGGTAGGGCTGCCTATAGCGATTTCGCGGGCAAGCGGAAGTTGCTGATCGTGCCGTACGTGACACCGACGCGGGAGGATGAGCGTTTGCACGAGATGGTGCGAACGTACTGGACCGACGCGTTGGCGCAGGTGCGCAGGTTAGAGGCGTCACTAGGCGAGGTGCGTTACCTGTTCCATGAGGGGTCCGTGGGCGAGGGGCAGGAGGCGGTGGAGGTGCTGGAGGTCGGTAACCCGCACGGGTACGCGCAGTTGAAGGCGATGATTGACCGCGGCGCGGTGCTGCAGCCGACCGAGGACGTGGAGTGTCTGAAAGAGACGCTGGATCTGCACCGGTGTATGTCGGTGGTTCAGGTGAGCCAGACGGTGGCGGAGCGCTTGGCTGCTTGGTTCGAGGAGTCTCGGAAGTCCCGCTACGCGGCGATCGCCGGGAACGTGGATCAGTATCTGAAGGAAAACGAGGTTGCGGTGCTGGTGATCAGCCCCGACCACGAGGTCAAATTCGCTGCCAACATCGAGGTTGTGTACGTGGTGCCTCCGATATTGGACGCGATCAACAGGTGGATGCGCGATACGCCTCTGGATGATGACTCGCCCCCTCCGATGGATCAGGCGCCTGAGGAAGAGACTCCCGGTTGGGCGAAGCAGTAGCTACCCGACCAGCCGCTTGAGCATCTGAAGCGCAAGTGTGGTGAACGTGGCTTGCATGGCAAGTCGCGATCCTGGGCCGACGTGGTGCTCTTCGACGATGGTTGCCCCTTCACCAGCGACCGCGAGCCAGAGGTGGCCGACGTCGTTACCGCCTGGGCCAGCGACACCGCTGCTTGCCAGCCCCAGTGTTGTCCCAAACTTTTCCCGCACTCTCTCCGCCATGATGCGGACGCTCCACTCGCTTACTGATCCACGCTGCTTGAGTTGATCCTGTGGGATATCTAGCAACGATGTGCGACTGGGGTAGTCGTAGGTGACGACTGCGCCCTTGAAGTAGGCGCTGGCCCCCGCGTAGCGGACGAGGCGTTCGCCGATCCTGCCTCCACTGCTGCCTTCTGCGACGGCGATGGTGAGGTTTTTGGCCCGCAGGGTTGCGTTGAGATGGCGGGCGAGAGCAAGTTCAGTTACAGCGGGCATGGGTTACCTCTGAGAGAAGGCGGTGAGGCTGGCGACGAAAGTGTATCGCGACAGTTCTGGCTGGCGTGGTTCGAGGCGGTGTGCGTAGGCTCTAGTCACGGGACTGGAGCCGTCATGACGGCAAGAGCGAATTACCGAGAGATCACGTGTAAGTCGGCGTTGAACCGGGTGAAGGGGATGATGTTCGGGTGGTCGTTGAACCCGTACCGAGGGTGCGTCCATGGTTGCCATTATTGCTTCGCACGCAGATTTCACGCTCACTTCGATCTCAATGCGAGCGAGGATTTCACGGGCGAGGTGTTCGTGAAGACGAATGTGGCACGGGTGCTTCGCGAGGAGTTGTGGTCGACGTCGTGGCGGCGTGAGTTGGTGGCGCTGGGGACGGCGACTGACCCTTACCAGCCGATCGAGGGGCGGTATCGGTTGACGCGGAGTTGCTTGGAAGAATTTGTGGACCGTCGGAGCCCGGTGAATCTGGTGACGAAGGGGCCGATGGTGATCCGCGACGTGGATGTGCTGACTTCGCTGTCTGCCGTGGCCGATTGCACGGTGTGCGTGAGTATCACGACGCTCGACGAGGATCTGGCGCGGCGCCTGGAGCCGACGACGGCGCCACCTCGCCAGCGGTTGCGGGCTGTGGAGACGCTGGCGACGGCGGGTATTCACGTTGGGGTGCTGATGGCGCCGGTGGTGCCGGGGCTTACGGATGATGCGTTGGCGATGGAGGCGGTGGTGCGTTCGGCTGCTGCGCATGGTGCGCAGTTCGTTGGTGGTCGGGTGTTGGAGTTGAGGGAGGGTACGAAGGAGCATTTCCTGGGGTGGCTTGCTACTGATGCGCCAGGTTTGCTCGAGCGGTACGCGATGCTTTACCCAGGCGCGCACGCCCCTCGCGAGCGTGCGTTGGCGGTGCAGAGGACGATAGCGGATCTGTGCGTTGCGTATGGGGTTTCGCCTCGGGAGCGTGCGGTGGTCGATAGCGGACCACGTCAGTTGGCGTTGGCGTTCGGGTAGGAACGGAGTCTTTCGGGTATACTCATGCTTCTGGTCGGCGGGGTGTGGCGCAGTCCGGCAGCGCGCCTGCTTTGGGAGACCAAGGTAGTCAATACCGCACGAAAATATTAGCCGGTTTCCCCGTCCGATTTTTGTTAGAATTTGGTCAGCGGGGTGTGGCGCAGCCCGGTAGCGCGCCTGCTTTGGGAGCAGGAGGCCCCCGGTTCGAATCCGGGCACCCCGACCATCTCCTTCCTATCCGCCTTAATGGCGGATTCTTTTTACCCTTCGCCAGCGGGCGATTGAGTACTGTCGCTCTCGCTTCTTTTGGATCCGCTGGCGAGTAGCGCAGCCCAGTAGCGCGAGTCGTTCTGGTCGAAGACCCTCAGTTAAAAAGTGGGCACACGACCAACGCCGCTCCCGCACCGTTCGGATTCCGCTCATTGGAAAACTCGATATCTGCTCACCCCAATGCTCGCTTCCCGAGGCCGCGAGAGCTGATTGCCAGGCGACTGCTTGCCGCCCGGCGTAAGCTAGGCCCCATGGATGAACGAACCAAGCGAAGCCCTTCACATCGTCGAGCACTGCTTCAGGAGTTGGCCGTGTGGTTTGAGCTCCTCAGCAGCCCGCCCGAAGCCGGTACTCACCTTGAAAACTCACCGACCGGCGGTAGTTTCCCCGCACTCGATGATCCTATTCAAGAGCCAAAGGATACGATTGGTTCAACCGGGATTGTGACACCCTCTGACAAATTGATGGATCTTGCGTTGCCTGGATTCCTCAAGTTCACCAAGGCTCTAACACAATGTTTGACTCGACAGCGTGGGGTTGTCGAGTGGCTCGATTCGCTACTTGACGACCCTCGACTGCTCGCCATCGCGAAGAATGAGCGGGTCAATCGCGAATCAGCAGATACCACGAGGGCTCAGCCTCTCGTCACAGATGTGCACGAAACTCTCGTCGAGTGGAAGTTGGAGTCCTCTGAGATCTTTCTCACGAAACCGCTTATTGCGGGTTTGATTGCGGGCTTGCGGCTCACGCGGTCATCACCGTTTTACGGTAGCTCGAGTGTCCTGATGACCCCTGCGCGCCGGTACGGTGGGCGAAAACTATTCCGTCCGCTCGCCCTCCTCCAATCTGAGCTTCGCGGAGGGGATCAATCACCATCGGGCAGCGCCATCCAAAGGCCCGGCAGCGGTCGTCGAGGCCAGGACCAACTTCACACCGCGTTGCGATTCACCATCCATCGGATCGGTGGGATCTCAACGAGTCAGATGGCCACGGATATGGGCGTCAGCAGGCAAACGATCGAACGCTCCATCCAAACGCTTGATGGTGATCTAGGAATCCGATCCTAGACTCCCTCTGACGGATCCCTCTCCGTGCCTGAGGTCGCCGAGTGACTCTCGTTATAGGATGCATGACCGCCTTGGTGGTTTCATGAGCCCATGAACTCGTATGCGGATACCGGATCGCAGGTGAGCCACCGGCGGGAATCATCGAGCGAATCTCGCAAGTTCACGCGGCTGCCATCTTACAGAGCAGGCGCAATCTCTCTGGATGGGGTTCACCTGCGGAACTAGAGCCAGAACTAGCGCCGACACCGACCGAGCTGGCTGAGGAGTAGCAATGCGCATCAACGAACTTGTCATCATTGGTGCACTGAGTGGGTCTGTTGGATACCTGGTCGGCGCCAGCCGGGCGCGCGCCCAGCATCTGCCTACGGTCGAGCGAATTGCGCTGGATACGATTTCCAGAGCGGAACTCCGAACTCGGCACGTCGAGGCCGTGACCCATTCCTCCAGGAATTTCTGCCCCGTTTCAACACGCGATTCGGCGTGCCTTCTGCGGAAGCAGGCGTGGCC
>JAQCEV010000129.1 GCA_027618515.1 Chloroflexota bacterium
GTTCCTATGCGGTCCCAATCGAAGCCGAGTGCGTTGAGGTCGGCCTTGCGTTCAGGCGGCATCGTGTCTTGTTTCAAACGCTGAGTACTGACCCACTGGCCGAGCCTGAAACCATCTTCGGTACGAAATTCGCCCGCTACTCGGCAATGGCCTTCGCTTTCCTTGAAGGCAACAAGACGCCTGTAACCTTCTGTCCAAGCGGCCCCCAAAGGGGTCCATTCGAAACCAAGTTCATCGAGCGCAGCCTTGCGTTCAGGCGGCATCGTGTCTCGTGCCTTGCGCTGGCTGGCGACCCACACGCCTAGCCCGAAACCATCTTCGGTGCGAAACTTGGCCGGCACTAGGCAATGGCCTTCGCGCTCTTTGAACGCTGAAAGGTTCTCGTAACCTTCTGCCCATGCAGTTCCTATGCGGTCCCAATCGAAGCCGAGTGCGTTGAGGTCGGCCTTGCGTTCAGGCGGCATCGTGTCTCGTGCCGTGCGCTGTTCACTGACCCACCCGCCGAGCCTGAAGCCTTCATCCGTGCGAAACTTGGCTGGCACTAGGCAATCGCCTTCGCGCTCTCTGAACGCCACCAACCTCCCAAACATCTCCTCCCAGGTCGTCCCCAGTTGCTCGACCACGCGCGTCGTGATGGCCGAGCGCAACGCATCCAGTTCAAGCGCAGGCCCCAGGAACTCGACCCTCTCGCTCAGCCTGCTCTCATCGAACCCGCCCGTTCGCCCGCGCTCCTGCCGCATCTGCGTGACGACATCCGCGATGACATCGTCGTGCTCCTGCATGGCCTGGAGGACATCCCAGACCTCCCCGAACTCGGATCGGTCCAGGGCGTCCTCAAGGCTCTCGCCCGCATCCTCCTCGATGAACAGGGGAAGCAGGATGTAGCCCGTCACCTTCGCGGGGTTGCGCGGGTCGCGGCGCATCGCGCGCCCTGCGGCCTGGACGATGTCCACCTTGCTGCGCTTGGGCGACATGAAGCCGACAAGGTCCACCGCGGGCACGTCCACGCCTTCGGTCAGGCACCTTGCGTTCGAGATCACCGCGCGCCTGGCGTTCCGGAACTCGTTGAGCACGGCATCCCGGCGGGCTGTCGGCATGGTCCCGTTGACGTGGAAAGACGCGAAGTCCGGCAGGTGGTTGCCGATGCCCTCCGGGCCTTCCGAGGTGAAGGACTGGGCTGCCTTCACGTTGCGATGGAATGTGAACACGCGCGTCAGGTCGTGGGCCTCGACAGCCTTCTGCAAGGCGATCTGGTTGGCCACATGCCGCGCCCTAATGGGATCGCCCTCGACGAGCACCTCGCCATGGCGCAGCAACTCGTCGTTGACCATGGCGTTCGTGACGATGGAGATGACGACCCGGTAGTCGCAGATGATCCCCTGCCGCGCCGCCTCCGAGAACGTCAGCGTGTGGACGCGCGGCCCATAGGTCTCGAGCGCATCCATCGAGAAGACCTGCTTTGCATCCCCCTCCTTGTCACGCTTGCGGATGTCGTAGTGGCGCGGCGTTGCCGTCAGGAACAGGCGTCTGGCGATGGGGATGTTGGCGTCGTTCAGGGCGAAACCGAACCGTGCGCCCTCGCGCCCCGCGGTCTTGTGGGCCTCATCGAAGATGCCGAGGTCGAAGCGTTCGCCAGGTGCCATGGCCTCGCCGACGATGGGCGCGGACTGGTAGGTCGTGAACACGATCCGCGTGCCTTCGTATGGCGAGCCGAGGAACTTGCGGACGGTCTCGGGAGAGGTCTCCACCGGGAAGTCGAGGTCGGACTGCCGCACCACCATCGCGTCCTCCCGCGCGGCGGTGACCGTGGGGTCGGAGCAAACGCAGAGGTAGGCGACATCGTTGAGCGCGGTCTCGTGGAGCCACTCGTGCAGGGTCTGGCGCAGCAGGGCGAGCGAGGGCAGCAGGACGATCAGGCGGCGAGGGGCCAGTTGCTCGGCAACCCACAGCGCCACGAGCGTCTTGCCGGTGCCGCAGGCCATGATCGAGGTCGCGCGGTCGTGCTCGCCCAATCCGGCGACGATCTTCTCGATGGCCTCCTGCTGATGCGGCAACGGCGACTTGTGCGCGCGCGTGACCGCTTCGCCTTCGAGCCACGCTGCGATGGCCTTGAAATCGGCCGGGCCGAGGCGATCGAGGTCATTGCCGCGAATGCAGTGGAAGCCGCCGCGCGCCTCGACGATGTCGGGCAGGTCGTTGCAGTTGGTGATGAGGACGCGTTCATCGACCGCGTCGGTCAGGCCGAAGAAGGTCGATAGCTCGCGCCAGGAGAGCGAGGGGCGGCCCGTGCGGAACTTGGCCTGGTAGACGTTGTGGCGACCGTCCAGCGTCTCGTAGATGCCATCGGCGCCCATGTCCCTGTACGGCAGCTTGAAGCGCTCCAGGAGGCTCGGTGGCACCGTCTTGTCGGGCCAGACCTCACGAACCTGCTGCGCCCGCTGCGTGGCGAGGTAAGCCTCGACGAACACCTCGAAGGCAGCACCGCGCTCATGCTCTTCACCAAGGGCCGAGATGCGTTCCTCAAGGTCCGCAAAACTCGTCAGGGCTTCAAACAGGTGCGCCGACTGATAGGTCTGACGCTTGGGGTGGCGTGCGCGCATGACCTCTATGCCACACCCGGCTCGGCTGTGGGTCAAGCAGGATGCGTCGGTGGAATGGGCACCAAACGGAAGTGGGACCGACCAATCCTGCCATCGGGCGCACGCGGCGCGTTGTGCTGGCCGGTCAGCGCGCCTCAGTGGCCCTCTGTGTGCGTCTACGGGTGCGCCGCCAGCCAGTCACCGGCCAGGCGCTGGGCTTCCTCGATCTGGGAGGGGCTTGCCGGTGACGATGCCGCGAGGCTGCCGTGACGGTGGAGTAGTCACATGCAGTTCGTGACCACGCCAGTCGTGGTGCACAAGTTCTGAAGGGGGCACGACCACGGTCCTGCACGCGCATTTCTGATCACTCGTTGCCCATAGGCGGCGGGAGCGCTTGCCGTAAAATGATAATGATTGATGTGACGTGGAAAGATGATCTATTTCGATATCGCACTAAGATACTGAGATTGCTAATGATTACTATGCTGCTTGAAGTGAATATGAAAATTATATATAATGAAGCTCCCTTGCATAGATGGGAGATTATTCCGTGATCGTTAGATCATCTATCCAAATTGGTGAGCGCGAGCTTTGCTTCGTCCGCAACGTTGCGGAAGGACTTGCGCCGACGCGGGCAGCCTCCGAGGCAGGCTATTCCGTCGGACATACGGCGGCGCTCCTTCGCAAGCCAGTCGTCCAGGCCGCGCTACTGGCGTTCCACGAGAACACTGGAGCCATGTTGGAAATCGCCAACAGCGCGGGGGACGGCCAATGAGCAAGCTCACTGCTCGACAAGAGCGGTTCGTCGAGGAGCTCCTCGTCTCGGGGAACGCGACGCAAGCGGCGGCGGCCGCAGGCTACTCAGCAACCTCCTCGCACGTGGCTGGGTCGCGCCTGCTCCGCAACGTCCAGGTCGCGACAGCCATTGCTCGGGCGAAACAACGTCGGAGCGAAGCGACTTCGATCGATGCCCAATGGGTGCTCCGCGAAGCCGTCGCTCTTTACCAGCGCTGTATCCAGGAGCATCGCCCGGTGCTTGATCCTCGCACGCGCAAGCAACTGGTTACCGATGCTGGCGAACCTCTGTTCACCTTCAATGCCCCGGCCGCAACTCGTGCGCTCGAATTGATCGGGAAACACGTCAACGTCGGCGCGTTTGAGGACAGGTTGGCCGTTCGGGGGGAGATCGATCTGGTTGCGCGGCTCCAGGCGGGCAGGCGCAGGGTCCGGGGAATTCCAGCGATTGGCATGGAGCATGAGGTTGAGGCCCAGATATGAATAAACCGCTCTTCGAAGCTGACCTGGCTTTACCCTCCGCACCCGTGCGTGAAGATTTTGTTCGCGCCGCGCTGGCCTACATCAAGCGCGGTTGGCATGTGTTCCCTTGTCGTCCAGACAAAACGCCACTCACCCAGCATGGGGTGCAGGACGCGACACTCGACCCGGCCAGGGTGAAGGCGTGGTGGAAGCAATGGCCCATGGCCAATGTCGCGATCAACCTCGGGGCCTCGGGCATGATGGTGCTCGATCTCGATCCCGGCCACCGCATGGAGGAACTGGAGGCATCGGTTGGACCGCTGCCCGAGACGCAGATGTGGGCGACGACACCTCGGGGTGGCGAGCACCTGTTCTACGCGCTCGACGAGGGCGAGACGGTGCCGCCGAGCGTGGCCAAGCTGGCAGCCCATGTCGATGTCCGTTCATTCAACAGCTACGTCCTGGTGTGGCCGAGCCGGACGCTGGATGGCGCTTACCAGTGGGAGTGCGATCCTGCCACGGTCAAGCCCGCCTTCCGCAGCGATGCCATGCTGGCGGCAGCAACGGCAACGGCCCGTGCCAAGTCGAGGGAGCGCGACGAGTGGATCATCGAGGCCGATCTGCCTGACAACGTGGCCTTGGCCACACGCTGGCTGAAGAACGACGCCAAGGTGGCGATCGAGGGAGCAGGCGGCGATGCTACCGCTTACGCTACCGCTGCCTATTGCAAGAGCCTGGGTATCTCCGAACCCATGGCATCGCAGTTGATGTGGGAGCACTGGAACGAACGCTGTATCCCGCCGTGGTCGGCCGACGATTGGGAGCACTTCGAGCGCAAGGTGCAGAACGCCTACGCCTACAACACCAGCCCGCCCGGCAACCTGACAGAGGCATACCGTGCCGAGAAGCTGGCGCAGGCGTTCCAGCCCGTGGCCAGGGCAGTGGTGAGCGATGACGGCACGAAGGCAGGCCGAGAGATACAGGCGGGGCGCTTCCGCATTGTCGATTGGGATGGGGCGGGGCAATCAAAGCCGCCATCGTGGCTGATCGAGGACGCGATACCGGAACGGGGCTACGCCATGCTGTTCGGCCCGCCGGCCAGCTTCAAGAGCTTCATTGCGCTCGACATGGCGATGGTCGTTGCGCTTGGCCCGACATGGCCGGTGACCTCTGTCTGGTCTTCAGCTTTCGAAGACGCAGGGTCGGTGCTCTATTGCGCAGGCGAGGGCAGGGCGCAGATGGTCAACCGCATGAAGGCGTGGTCGATTGTCCATAACGGCGGCAATCCTCTCCCCGGCTTCATCCTTGCTGACCCAGTGCCCCATGTCGGCAACTCCGATGAGATCGACGTGTTCATCCAGGGCGCATTGGCGATGAACCCAGAAGGTTATGACCTCGTGGTGATCGACACCGTGGGCCGGGCCATGGCAGGGCTGAACGAGAACGCCCAGGAGCACGCCAGCAAGTTCTCGAACATGGTGCAGCGGCTCCAGTATGGCTTGCTCGATGCAGCGGTGCTCGCCGTGCATCACAGCGGCCACGAACACAGCGACCGTGCCCGTGGTTCCTCTGTCTTCATGGCCGATGTCGATACGATGCTGAGGGTCGAGCGTTCCGAGGGCAAGGACGCAGCCTACATCCACATGACCAAGCAGAAGGACGCAAACGAGTGGGAACGGGCCATCATGGTCGAGGCCAGGTCGGTGATCGTGGACCCCACCTCAGAAACGACGAGCCTCGCGACGGTAGCGCCCGAGCCTGCCAAGATCGCCGCAGTCTCCCTCACGGCACAAGCCCTGCACCAGCGCAAGAAAGGCATGGCCAGCAACCATCATACCGTGGACGTGGAAGCCGACCAGAAGGTCGACGCATCCATCGAGGGCCTGCTGAAAAGCAACACGATCAAGGCGTGGAGCACACGGGCGATGGCGGTCTATCTCAACCACCAGCACGGCGACCTGTACTCCAGCGAGGCCATTCGCAAGCGCGTTCTGCCCCGTCTGATGGCGGACAAAACCAGCGCCGCGAACCGCTGTTTTGACCCTTTCGCGGGGCGTTTTCGATACGTCGGGACAGGAACGTGAAATGGCCATTTCCTGGGGCAAAAGGTTAATGTTTTCAAGGGCTTACGTCAAATGGGTACAGTAGGCGCAGTTTCCTGCGGGTTTCCAGTGTGCCCATACCTCTTGTGTGTCGCTCGCTGAGACCCACTATATGTTGAGCCGCGAACCGCTGTTTTGACCCCTTGGGTACAGTAAATGGGCACAGTAAAAGCTCGGTGGGTACAGTAGAAAGTGGGTACAGTAAATGGGTACAGTAGGCGCAGTTTTCTGCGGGTTTCCAGTGTACCCATACTGTACCCAAAAAGTAGGACGCCATTAGGGGCTAAGAGGGAAAGGGGTGTAAACCCCCTTTCCCTCTAGCCCTTTAGCGTTGGGGCGTTGCAACGT
>JAQCEV010000130.1 GCA_027618515.1 Chloroflexota bacterium
CTAGACAGCGACCCAGGGGGTTTCGTTGGCCCAGGTCTGGAGGATCTTTTCGATGTTGGCGATGTTGGCCAAGGGCTCGGCGGCCTGGGTTGGGGCGTAGGAGGCGAGGCGCGCGGGGTGGGATAGGGCCTGCCAGCGTTCGAGCGGGAGCTCGATGCTTTCGTTGACTTTAGGATCGCGGACGGTGCCCAGGGGGTCGCCGCCGTCTTCTACGATGGCCATCTGCTGGTCGAGCATCTTGCGGTACATGATGACGCCGCGATCAGACTCGCCGAGAATCTCACGACTGCGGTCGGCGATCCCGCCCTGGGTGATCCAGGCGACGAAGTCTTGGTGGTTGACGAGGTCAGGGATCAGAGCGCCAGTCTCGTCATACAGGGGCACATTCCAGTAGGGAATCGTGTCCTGCTGCGGCAGCAGGCTCTTGTCCGCTCCAGGGCCGGGACGGTAGAAGAACCAGGTGTAGTGCATGGTGTGGGTGTCGTCGACAGGCACGCGGTACTGGAGGCTGCCGGTGACGATGGATCCGACGAACAAGATCTGCGGGAAGACGACCGGATGGCCGGTCTTCCAGTCGGTGTCGTCTTCGGTGGTGCCTTCGACAACCCGGCGCTTGATGATGCCGTAGTCGAACTGGTCAAATCCGATCTTCTTGTGGGACTTGGGGTCGGTGGGGAATATCTCCATGGGCTTGCCGGTGCGCTCAGCCTTCATCTTCTCTTGGTGGACACCCCAGTAGCCGTGGAGCCATTCCAGGTGGACGGGGTCCATGGAGTTCTCCATGCACTGGAGCCAGTTGCAGGGGAGTTCGACGATGCCGACCTCGCACCAGGTGTCATCATAATCATTAGGCTCCCAGCGAGGGAGCAGGGGTACAGGCTGGGGGCCCATGTAGGTAAAGACCATGCCACCCATGGTCTCCACGGGGTAGGAGCTGATCTTGACCTTCTCCTTGAAGCGGCCATCGGGGTGGACGGTCTCCTCGAAAGGTTGCTCGATGCATTGGCCGGTCTCGTCGAACATCCAGCCGTGGTACATGCAGCGGAGGCCTTGTTCTTCAGGGATGCCGTATGACATGTCCACGCGGCGGTGGGGGCAGAGGGCGTCGATGAGGCCCATCGTGCCAGAGCGATCCTTGTAGAGGACGAGGTTCTCGCCGAGGATGCGTACGGACTTGGTGGGGCGGTCATCCAGCTCCGCCGTGGCGGCGATGGGATGCCAGTACCGCCGCATGAGTTCCCCCATGGGCGTGCCTTTACTTACTTGGGTAAGACGTTCGTTGTGTTCAATCGATAGCATGAGTGAGATTGTCTCCAGATCACATTTCGTAGCATCCACCTTAATTGAGTCATGTGAAGGGTTCGTGAATCAGGGGTATACTCCCGTGCACGCTGCGTGAACGCCTGTCCGTTCACGCGAAACGCCTTTTTTCACCGAACACCGGATGTGCGACCGCTATGCTGACCAAAGACGAGAACGAATTACTGACACGAGTTGGGCCGGGGACGCCTGGGGGCGAGCTCCTTCGCCGCTACTGGCACCCGATCGCTTTGGCCCAGGATCTGAGCGACGAGAGCCCGACGAAGTTCGTACGGGTACTGGGCGAAGATCTGGTGTTGTTCAGGGACAAATCTGGCCGCACCGGCTTGATCGCCGATAAGTGCGCGCACCGAAACGCTTCGATGGTGTATGGCCGAGTGGAGGAGCGTGGGATCTCTTGCGCGTACCACGGGTGGTTGTACGACTGCGACGGCAACATCATCGAGACGCCGCCGGAGCGCAATGACTCGATTATGAAGAACGTGAAGACCACGGCGTACCCGGTGAACATTCACGTGGGGCTTATCTGGACGTACATGGGCCCCCAGCCCGTGCCGCCGATGACGCGCTACGACACGTTGTACCGCAAGGACGGCACGCGCACGGTCAGGTTGCACCCCGTGCTGGACTGCAATTGGTTCCAGGCAATGGAGAATTCCATGGACCCGGCCCACCTGCAGGTGCTGCACCAGGAGTTCATCGGTGGTGGTAAGAAGCCGGTCAATACGACGCGTGGATTCACAGACGACGTTGAGGCGTTCGAGTTCCACACGACGGACTGGGGCTTGATGAAGAAGCGGACGTACAAGAATGGGACGGTCGACGAGCACCCGGTGTGTTTCCCGACGATCCTGCGTCAGGGCCCGAGCACGCAGTTCCGGACACCTATCGACGACACTCACACGTGGCACGTTCACGTGAATTTCTTCCCGACCAAGGACGGCAGCGAGCCGGAGAATGCGTTCGACCCTGAGATCGCTCTCATGGAACCCTACAAGCAGCCGCCCGAGGCGATGCACCCGGTGGCGCACTTCACACAGCAACATGTGATCCCGCAGGATCACATGGCGTGGGAGACGCAAGGGCCGATCGCCGACCGCACAAAGGAGCACTTGAGCTACTCCGACCGAGGTGTGGTGCTGTTGCGCCGCATCACGAAGGAGCAGATCGAGAAGGTTCAGCGCGGCGAGGATCCGATGGGCGTGCAGCGCGGGGAGAACCCGGAGATGATCAACACGAACATCGATGAGGACTGGTGGGGGAAGAACCCTGATCGTCCTCGTCCTGACATGAAGGTCGCGAAGGCTTAGTAGGCCCGGGCTCGTTGGTGGGTTCAGTCGTGTAGCAAGTCGGGGCTCGCCCTCGGATCTCATGGACTTCGTCCGCCGGACTAAAGGTCGCAGGGCGCTCCGGGGCCCGTTGGAGGGCAAGTCGTGTAGCAGGTCGGGGCTAGCCCTCGGAACTCATGGCTTCGCCGCAGGACTGAAGGTCGCTGGGCGCTCATGGGCAGGCCAGCGATCGCTGAATAGAGGCAAATCAGCCGCTCACCTTTGCGAAGGTGGGCGGCTTTTGCGTCGTGGATGGATGAGCAGCACCAATCCAGACACGGATCGCGATAGCAGGCTCTAACGTGCAGTCACGTCATGGCACCAAGAGTGCATTTTTAGGCACTTATGTTCTCTTATTAGCCACACAAATTTCCCTTGGATTCGCTACAGTAACACCTGCCTGCCATCCCGGATCTACGGAGGCTGCGGAGTCGGGCATCGGTGCGGTCGTTGGCGCGACTAGGATCGTGTAGCTCGTGGATATTGAGTCTATTCCCCGTCTCTGATGTGCTCGTGGAGGTTGTCGGTTATGCGTTTGTTCATTCGCGGTTCTGCAGTGTTGGCTGTTCTCGTGGGTCTCCTCATGGTTGTCCTGCCAACTTTGGCAGCGACGCGTTGGGCGGGAATAGATCGGGATGGAGAATACGTAGAGCCGACCACCAGCCTAACGGTGGAGGCCGACGGTAGCTTGCACGTCGTGACCACTGGGCCCGATGACGATGCGCACCTATGGGATGCCTTTTCGGCCCCTCGCTCAGAAACTTGGGTGGGGGGGTACATTCAGGCTAAACACGGATGTTGGGAGCGGATCTCACCAGCAGGTCGTAGCCCTCGCCGGTAGCGCCGGTGCCAATCCTGCCGCGATCTTCGCGTGGCGAAGCAGATCCGGGAGTTACACCAATAGGCTATTCGTGTGGCACCACTCAACCTGGGTGGACACGGGGGTGCAGTTGGCAGCTGGTGCCGCGCACTGCATAGAATTCCACTTGAGTACCACCGAGGTCGGCCTGCACGTCGACGGCGCTACGGTGTTCAGCGTTCCGGCCGCGTTCCCCGCAGTGACGCACCTGCGTTTGGGGGCGAACGGCGCAGCTATCACCTCTGACTGGTCCGCGTCACCCGATTTTTACGTGGGGGGTGCTCAGGTCGGTTGCGGCGGAAGTACCCCTGTACCGACCCCGACCCCAACCCCAACTGCCACTCCGACTCCGACTCCTCCCGCCACTCCACCGCTGACTTCGCTCGTATCGGTAGCCGGTGACCTCGCTGCGCCATATGAAGACCTGGCGGACGACGGCATCACTGAGATCATCGTGGGTGGAGAAGCAGGGATGGATTGCCGTTGGTACGCCACCGATGTGGCTTACGATGCCGCGTCGGGAACCCCAGGCATCACAAATGGTAGTCAAGCCACGGTTATCGTCGCCCCAACTGGAGTTGGGGCGTACGCGGTGTTCGTTGCCTGCGCGAGTTCGAGTGGCGTGGGGCAGTCTGCGGCCCAGAACCTCGACGTTGCGTGGACCGGTATCTTCCTGGACGGTACGCCGCCCGTACTCTTCAACGGGGCACCGAGCGGTGAACTAGCGGCAGGCACGTTGTCCACAACGCTGTCTTTGGCAACGAACGAGTCCGCGTTCTGCAAGTACAGCGCTGTGCCGGGCATAGCTTTCGCGAGCATGGTCGATGCGTTCACGACCACCGGAGGGGTATCTCATTCCTCGCCGGTCACCGGCCTAAGTGACGGCACGTCCTATTCCTTTTACGCGCGCTGTGAAGACGCGGCAGGGAACGCCAATATCAACGACTACCTGATCTCATTCTCTGTGGGCTCGGCTCTACCTTCGATCTTTACTACTCGCGTTGGTACGGGAAATGACGATGCAGAGGAGAACGTAGCTCGCGGAAGCATCGGCCTAACGAGTAGCGACCTCGAGTTCATGAGCGACAACGGGAGTCTCCAACTCGCAGGCATGAGATGGCAAGGGGTGTTGGTTCCGCAGGGAGCATCGATCCTGCGAGCCTACATAGAGTTGACGACCGACGAAACTGGCTCGGCAGCAACGGACCTACAGCTTCGAGGTGAAGCCGTAGGCAACGCCGCCGCCTTCACTACAACCAATTCCGATATCTCATCCAGGACATCCACTGCGTCGGTCGTAGCGTGGACGAATGTTGTTCCTTGGTTGGCGATCGGGCAGACGCACCAGACGCCGAATATCGCGTCGCTGGTTCAGGAGATCGTTGACCGCCCGGATTGGGCCACAGGGAATGCGATGGTCATCATCGCGGCTCCCGTGGGGAGCAACCATGGCCCCAGGACGGCGGAGTCGTACAACGGGGTGTCCGCGAGCGCGCCGCTCTTGTACATCGAATATTCACTCTCTGACACGATTCCTCCGTCGGCCTCAATCGCGATCGCAGGGGGAGCGACCACCGTACCCAGCACCGCCGTAAGCCTAGATCTGAGTTGCACTGACAACGGCGCGGCACAGGATGTCCGGTACTCAAACGACGGCGTTTTCGACACTGAGCCATACGAAGTCCAGAGCTCCATCAAGCTTTGGACCTTGTTGCCGGGCGATGGCACAAAGACCGTCTACTTCGAGTGCCGCGACACGAGCGGAAACGTGAGCGTCGCTTCAGATAGCGTCCTTTTGGACGCGACTCCGCCTTCGACGGTGCTGGTGTCAGTGGCAGACGACACTACGGCACCGTACGAAGATGCGGCTGACGACGGGAGCACGCTGATCGTGGTAGACGGCGAGGCCGGTATGGAGTGCCGGTGGTACGGTGGTGATGTCGCTTACAGTGATTCTTCGGGGATCGTGGGGATAACCACGGGCACACTCGCCACGCTCACCGTCGCACCAACCGGCGTCGGCACGTATACCGTGTATGTCGCCTGTGTGGACGCTACCGGCGCGGGACAGTCAGCGATGCAGAACTTGGCGGCTACTTGGACAAGTAACTTCCCAGCGGTGACACCGCCAGTGCGCTCCAATGGCGCGCCGAGCGGCGAGCTCGCGGCAGGCACACTATCGGCGACGCTGTCTTTGACGACGAACGAACTTGCGACGTGTAGGTTCAGCGTCGTACCGGGTGTGGCTTTTGGAAGCATGACTGGCATCTTCTCGGCGACGGGAGGCGTAACTCACTCGGTTACCGTGTCCGGTTTGAGCGACGGCACCTCGTACCCTTTCTACATACGTTGTGAAGATGGGTCGGGGAATGCGAACCCAGACGATTACGTTATTTCGTTCTCCGTGGCCTCCCCTGCCCCGCCGCCGCCAGCCGCCAACTTGTACGGCGTACATATGTCGACGACATCGGGACAATTGGCCAACGAGGCGACGCTCACGTGGTTCACGTCAAGCACCTCGACCGATCAGCGCGCGCAGCTAGGTACGGCGGCTGGTGTGTATAGCGTCAACCTGACGGCCACGCAGCACAATTACACGGGATACTGTTGTGTCCGCCGCGGTCGTGTCCCGTCAAGTGGTGTAAGAGCGTCACCCTCGTACTGTGATCAGGCTGCTCCAACGGGG
>JAQCEV010000023.1 GCA_027618515.1 Chloroflexota bacterium
GGCCAGGAATCCGTGTGGGACTACCCACGCCCGCCCGCCGTCAAATCCGCCGAATCACGCCTCCAGGTCTGGTTCGCCGGCGTCGCGCTAGCCAACACCGTCCATGGCCTGCGAGTCATCGAAACGTCCAGCCCACCTGTCTACTACATCCCCCAAGAAGACGTCCGCCGGGATTTCCTCACCGCAATGATTCACACCACCCTCTGTGAATGGAAAGGCGTCGCCACCTATTGGAACGTCAGCATCCGCGGTCGGCGGCAAGAAGCGGTCGGCTGGTCGTACGACAACCCCGAACCGGGGTACGAGCGACTGAAGCGTCACTTCGCCTTCTACGCCGGGCTCGTCGACGAATGCCACGTCGGCGACGAGCAGGTACTGCCCCAGCCGGGCGACTACTACGGCGGGTGGGTAACATCCAACATCGTCGGCCCGTTCAAAGGCACAGCAGGTACCCAACTCTGGTAGCACATCATCTCGTATCTAGAACCTGCATCCTTTGGCAGCACCGTGCATCTGAAACTTTGGACTGCTACGCCCTACAAAAACGGGCGTCACCATCACCAAGAGACGGAGGGCCCCGCAATGCCTAGCGCGAAAGTACTGCTGAACGGCAAAGTGATTGCAGAAAGTGACAAGACCATCATTATAGAGGTAAGTCACTACTTCCCTCCCGAATCCCTAAGCACCGAGTACTTCTCGGAAAATGACCGCCACACCACCTGCCACTGGAAAGGTGTCGCTAGCTACTTCGACATCGCAGTCGATGGCAAAGAGTCCGACAGCGCTGCGTGGACCTACCGCGAGCCCTCCCGCGCCGCAGAGCGCATCAAGGACTACGTAGCGTTCTACGACCACCAAGTCGAAACCATCGAGGGCTAGATCCTCGTAGCGACCAGGCCGTCGACGCATCGTCGCCCGCCAACGAAACATCGCAATACAGCCCTCGCCGCCGAGCCTTCCAAGGTCAGTGCGTCGAGGGCTGCGTCCGCTCCGCGTCTTACAGATAGAATCGTGACCACCAATCACTGCGGGAGGCCCCGATGTCCGACATGCTGCTGTTCGACGCGCTCAATGCCCAGTGAGCCATCCGATTCCTGAAGTCCGATTCCATCCCCGACGACGTGCTCAACCAGATCCTAGAGGCCGCGCTTCGGGCCCCTTCTGGAGGCAACTCACAACCCTGGGCATTCATCGTCGTTCGCGACCCAGCCGTGACGCACCAACTGGCAATTTGGTACAAAGACTTTTGGGACAACGTCTATTCCAAGCGGCCGGACCGCAAGGACAGTCCCGTCTCCCGCTCCGCTGGGCACCTCGTCCAGCACTTCGCGGAGGCCCCAGTCATCGTCATCCCCTGCATCGTGGGATCCAAAGGATCGGATCGCGACACCATGACCACAGGCGCGTCCATCTACCCTGCCGTCCAGAACCTCATGCTCGCCGCCGTTGGTCTGGGCGTGGGCAGCGTCATCACCACATTCCTCCAGAACCACGAAGACAAAGTAAAAGCGCTCCTCGGCGTCCCTGACGACTACCAAACGGCCTGCGCGGTGCCCCTAGGTTACCCATCGGGCGAAGAGACCTTCGTGGGGTCCAAGCGAAGGCCACTCGACGAAGTCGTCCACTGGGATCGCTGGTAAACGGCCACGCCTGCTCAGCGCATCCAACCCTCGCCCTGCACCACTCCACGCGCGTAGGCGACCTGACCGGTATGCTGAACAGCCTCGATAACTAGTCCCGCGGCGCGTGACGACAGCGGCACCATCGCGGCCCCAAAGCCCGGCACCAGCCGTTCGGGATCATCAGCCTCAAGCGTGTCCAACAACTCGTTCACGAACGCGCGCGCAGCCACGTAGTACTCCACCAGCAGCGCAGCACTCGGCGCGGCGAACGCCGCCACCTGCTCTGGCGTATCGCCGTTCCCGCGCTCCTCGGGGTCGGCCTCCCTGCCAAGTTTCGCGTGCCACCCATCGCGGATCCACAACTGCTCCCCGCCACTCATGCCAGCGACCGCCCTATCCTGCACTCGCGTCAAGTGCCACATCAGCCAGCCGATAGGGTCACCGCCAGCAGCAACCGTCTGACGCAACTCAGCGTCCGTCAGCCGCTCGAACCCTGGCAGCAAGTAATGCTCGTTACGATCGAGAACGTCCCTAAGCAACTTCCCTGAATCCATACCCTATCTCCTGCCTCGCCTCATTGATGTCACTCATGCTGATGATACGCAAAAAGGCGGCCCCCATTGGGGGTCGCCTTTTTGATACACACTATCGGGTCGAAGCTTAGGCGACTGCGGCCGACGCGCCAGCCTCTTCAAGCTTGGCCTTCGTCTCGGCGGCGTCGTTCTTGGTGATGCCCTCGCGGACAGCCACAGGAGCGGACTCCACGAGTTCCTTGGCCTCACGTAGGCCCAGGTTCGTGAGCTCACGAACGATCTTGATCACGTTGATCTTGTTGGCGCCGATGTCGGTTAGCGTAACCGTGAACTCGGTCTGCTCTTCTTCGTCAGCAGCAGCGGCGGCGCCAGGTGCTGCAGCAGCTGCTACAGGCGCAGCGGCGCTAACGCCAAACTCTTCCTCAAGCGCCTTCACCAGCTCGGAGAGCTCCAGCACCGTGAGGCCCTTGATTGACTCGATAAGTTCGTTTTTAGTTGCCATTTCTATTTCTCCTGCTCCCTACATCAGTAGGGCATTGTGTATTTTCGGGAACTACGCTGCCGCGTCTAACTGCTCTGCCCGACGCTGCAACACCACCGCAAGTCCGCCAATCGTGCCATTGAGCACATGAACGAGACCCGTGATCGGGGCGTTCAACTGACCCAACAACATGGCCACAAGCTGATCCCTCGGGGGGAGCGCCGCCAGCGCTAAGACCTGAGCGGAGGAGATAACATCCCCACCCATAACGCCACTGCGAATCGTCAACTCCACCTTTGTCTGCTTCACATACTCGTCGAGTGCCTTCGCGGCGGCTACAACATCGTCGTAGCCGAACACGACTCCAGTCGACCCCTCCAAGATATCCTTGAAGGCCTCAACCCCGGACTGCGCTGCCGCGATGGCTGCGATCCGGTTCTTGACCACTTTGTACTCAACACCAACCGCACGAAGCTGCTTTCGCAACTCAGTTACGTCATTGACGCTGAGGCCAGAGAAGTCAGTCGCGATGGCGATGGTAGACCGTGACATACGATCTACTAGATCCGCTATCGCAGCTTCTTTTGCTTCTGTTGGCATCTTTTGTTAAAGCGTCCCTTTCACTAGATTCTGCTTCCGATTCAGTCTCTACCGTAACAACGAAAAACCCGCGATCCGAAGGCGCGGGTTGCACTAGATTCATGAGAATCGTCCGTGTGCACCTCGGCGGGCTTGCTGCTTAAGTCTCTGCCGATCAGAAACGCCCGCTGTCTTCGGTGGACTATTCGTTTGTACTGCTAGTCTCTGCTACTCAGCTCGGAGCGTCAACGTCGTCGCTAGATCCAACGACACGCTCGGGCCCATGGTGGATGTCAGGTATGCCGTCTTCACGAACGGCCCCTTGATCGCGGACGGGCGGAGCTGGTTGATCGTGTCCATCACGGCCGTCAGGTTCTCCATCAGCTGGCTAGCGTCGAAACTCGCCTTGCCCACCGCTGAGTGGATGATTGCCGTCTTGTCCATCCGCAACTCAACGCGACCTTTCTTGGCCTCGATCACAGCGGCCGCGATATCACCCTCTTGCACGACCGTATTAGTCCTCGGGTTAGGCATCAGGCCCTTCCGACCGAGGATCCGACCGAGCTTGCCGATCTTACCCATCATGTCGGGGGTCGCAATCGCGACATCAAAGTCGGTGAACCCTCCCTCAACACGCTCGATGAGGTCATCGGCTCCCACGAACTCCGCGCCGCTCTCAGAAGCGATTCGTGCGCCTTCACCACCCGCGAATACGGCGACTCGAATAGTCTTACCGAGGCCCGCGGGCAACGTTGCCACACCGCGCAACTGCTGATCTGCGTGACGCGGATCAGCCGTGGTGCGGAGGTGAAGTTCAATGGTCTCATCGAACTTCGTGCTCGACGCCTGCTTCACCAACTCGATGGCTTCAGCGGGCTCGTACTTCTTCTCAACGTCGACGAGCCCTTCGGCTGCTTGGAATCGCTTTGAACGCTTGGCCATGTGGCTACCCCTCGATATCGACGCCCATGCTGCGGGCGGTACCTTCAATAATCTTCATAGCCGCTTCAACATCCCCAGCGTTCAGGTCCTTCTGCTTAGCTTCCGCGATCTCTCGAACCGCGGAGCGTGACAGCTTGCCAACCTTCTCGTGGAGCGCGCGACCGCTACCCTTGGACACACCAAGTGCCTTGCGGATCAACTCAGGCGCCGGAGGCGTCTTGGTGATGAACGTGAATGAGGAATCCTCAAAGACCGTGATCTCGGCAGGGATGATCGTCCCTGACTGGCTCGCGGTTCGAGCGTTGTACTCTTTCACGAACGCCATGATGTTGATGCCGTGCTGACCCAACGCAGGACCCACCGGAGGCGCTGGCGTTGCCGAGCCTGCCGGCAGTTGGAGCTTCAGTATTGCTTTGACGCGCTTTGCCATTTCCTACTCTCTCTCTACCTACTACATCGTCCACCGGCCGTGCCCTCATCGTGAAGGACTCACCGTTGGCTCACCGACCGAAGGCTTACGCCTTCTCCACCTGCAGGAAGTCCAACTCCACGGGAGTCTCGCGACCGAAGAACGAAACGAGAACGCGGATCTTACCCTTGTCCTCATCCACAGAATCGATCGCCCCCATGAACTCAGCGAACGGACCACTCGTGATCCGAGCCATATCCCCGGCAGCTAGGCCAATGATGACCTTCGGTTCCGGAGAGTACATCCGCTTCATGATGAGCTCGACCTCTTTAGGCTCAAGCGCCACAGGCTTTGGCCTGCGTTCGCGCTCGTCCTCCGCAGACACGAAGCCCGTAACACCAGGAGTGTTCCGCACCACGTACCAGCTTTGGTCGTCCATCGTCATCTGTACGAGAATGTACCCAGGGAAAATCTTGCGCTGAACGTGCTTGCGCTGACCTTCCTTGATCTCAATCTCGTCCTCGGTCGGAATCATCACCTGGAAGACCTTGTCCTTGACGTCCATGGACTCGATCCGCATCTCCAGGTTCCGCTTCACTCGGTCTTCCTGACCGGAGTACGTGTGCACTATGTACCAGTCAGCACTGGTTTCAGACGCGACTTCTTCAGTCATTCTTTGGTACCTGAATCCTCAACGGGGAACTCCCCGCTCAACGATCGAGAAGCAACCGTTCGACAGCTGTGGTCAGAATCGTGTCCAAGATGATGCCCAGGAACACACCCATAACCACCGCTACCCCGATGACCAGCATCGCGAGACGGAATGTAGTCTGCCGGTCGGGCCATGTCACTTTGGCGAGCTCTGAATAAATCTCGACAAAGAAGGCAAACCGGCTCCGTCGCCGGACTTGCCCCTCGTCCATCATCCCGCGCAACTGGTTCCCGCCGCGAGCCGTCATCTCTAGCGAACCTCGCGGTGAGTAGTATGCTTACGACAACGCGGGCAGAACTTATTCAGTTCAATCCGGTTCGGGTCGTTCCGCCTATTTTTTTCGGTGTGGTACGTCCGCTCCCTGCACTCGCTACACGCAAGATTGATGAGCTGGCGTACGTCTCCACGCTTCTTTGCCACGCTAACCCCTAACTAACGCTAGTGATGACGCCAGCGCCCACGGTCCTACCACCCTCGCGGATAGCGAATCGCAGACCCTCTTCCATGGCCATCGGGTAGATCAATTTGATCTTCATCTTCGTGTTGTCACCCGGCATAACCATCTCAACGCCATCTTCGAGTTGAATCTCGCCGGTAACGTCTGATGTCCGGATGTAGAACTGCGGCTTGTAGCCAGGGAAGAACGGCGTGTGACGGCCCCCTTCATCCTTGCTCAGCACATAAACCTCGGCCTCAGCGTCGGTCAAAGGCTTGATCGAACCGGGCTTGGCCAACACCTGGCCGCGCTCGATATCTTCGCGCTCAACACCGCGGAGCAGCGTGCCAACGGCATCGCCAGGCTCTGCTTCGTCCAGCAGCTTGTGGAACATCTCCACGCCGGTAACCGTCGTCTTGCGCGTGGCCTTGATGCCCACGATCTCAATCTCGTCACCAGGCTTGACCACTCCACGCTCCACACGGCCGGTCACCACAGTGCCACGACCCTTGATGGAGAAAACATCTTCAACAGGCATGAGGAACGGAAGATCTCGGGGGCGGTGAGGCACCTCGATGTATGAATCAAGCGCATTCACGAGATTCATGATCCCTTCGTACTCTGGTGCACTCGCATCAGTACTCGCGGACTCAAGGGCACCCAACGCGCTGAGGCGGATGATCGGGGTGTCATCACCAGGGAAGTTGTACTTGTCGAGCAGTTCGCGGATCTCCATCTCGACCAGCTCCAGAAGCTCCTCGTCCTCCATCATGTCTACCTTGTTCAAGGCGACAATCATGCGGGGAACGTTCACCTGGCGAGCCAGGATGATGTGCTCACGTGTCTGCGGCATAGGGCCATCAGGCGCGCTAACCACGAGGATCGCACCATCCATCTGAGCGGCACCCGTGATCATGTTCTTGACATAGTCAGCGTGACCGGGGCAGTCCACGTGAGCGTAGTGCCGTAGCGGCGACTCATACTCCACGTGGGAGATGTTGATGGTCACACCACGTGCCTTCTCTTCCGGCGCACTGTCGATCGTGTCGAATGCCCGGAAGGCACTGCCACCAGCGAGGGCCAGCACTTTCGTGATCGCTGCCGTAAGGGTGGTCTTGCCGTGGTCGACGTGACCGATAGTGCCGACGTTCAAGTGCGGCTTGGTTCGCTCAAACTTCTGCTTCGCCATGGAATTCTTTTCCTCCGAACTGCTCTTCTAATCCTGTTGGCCGAGTCCGAAAAATGGAGCCCACAATCGGACTTGAACCGATGACCTCTTTCTTACCAAGAAAGTGCTCTACCACTGAGCTATGTGGGCGGACCCTCGAACTGACCTATCTATCGTGTCTACTACGGCGACCGCCCATTGGGGCTTACTGCCCACGCAGAGCTTGCTGGTGGAGGGAGCAGGATTCGAACCTGCGTAGCCCATCGGGCGTCAGATTTACAGTCTGATGGATTTAACCGCTCTCCCATCCCTCCAGAGAAGGCCGTCCGCAAGTTTAGCACAGAGGTGGGCTCACGCCCACGGCATGATCTGAGATCAAGGCATACCAAGCGCTCGAAAGCACACCAACCCACAAACTGATGACCACACGACAACTGCACCATCCACTGCGCTAGTTGAGCAGTACGGAATCCGCCCAACTAAAAAAGGACGGCCTTTCGGCCAGTCCACGGTCAAGTATAGGTACGCGCGGGAAACTCCGTCAACAGCCAATCCGTCAGAAACAAACCTCCTCAGCCCACCCCGTAAACTCTCGCGATGAAACTGTGGTGCTTCTGAGTTCCTGAAAACTGGATTTCCAGACAGTTCACAAAAACCAAAGCTTAGTATAAAATTTTGCCCATCGATTCGAATCGCGTATTAGCCGTGGCATGACCGTCGGTCGCCATAGCTGCAGATAAAAACGGTGAGCGTATGCGCCCAGGCCTGTTGTTCGTCGGCCTTTTCGCAGTACTGATACTCACGTACGTACTGCTCATAGATTCTCTTGGCACGCTTGGGAAATTCCTGCTCCAAGCCGCCCTTGTCATCCTGCTGCTTGCGGGCGCCACCTGGTTCCGCTACGCAAAGCGACGCAGCGGCTGGCTCTTCTTCGGCGACGATGACGGCGGCGAGCCCGAAGGCCCCAAGCCCACCGACACCGACGAGTCCAACGACGAGCTCCGAAAAGCTAGCTAGGTTCCCGCTACCTGCAACTCAACGCTTAACAAGGAAGAGGCGCCTCAGGGCGCCTCTTCCTTGTTAAGCCACCATCACGGCACACCAAACCTCTAGAAATCGACTGTCAGCGTACGCACCGTTGCCGTGTCGAGGTCGATCGCCCGCACAGCGTGGTTATTCGTATCTGCCACGTAGATCGTCGATCCACCCATCGACAGCCCGCCAGGCTCGTAGAACGTAGCGCTCGCTGACGGCCCGTCGTCGTGCCCAGGCTCGCCGCTGCCCGCCAACGTCGATACCATCAAACTATCGGTTCCCAGTCGCTTGATCTTGTGGTTATACGTATCCGCGATGAACACCGTCCCGCCGTCGTAATCGATCCCCAACGGATGCTGCAAGCGCGCGCCCGAAGCCTCACCGTCTGCGTCACCGAAATCGAAAAGCCCAGCGCCCACCAGCGTACTCACGTGATGCGCACTCACCGCGTCCACCGCCCGGATCGACGACGTCTCGCTATCCGCAACGTACATCACGTAGTCCTCATCCACCGTGATACCGCTTGGTTGGGCCAGCAGAGCCTCTTCTGGCGGGCCATCAACGATGTTCTCCGCCCCCGTGCCCACCGTCGCCTGCACGATGTGCGTATCCAGATTCATCGTCCATATCTGGTGACTACCGGCCATCGCGATATGCAAGTTCCGCCCAGCCAACGCGATATCCCACGGCGAGCGCAGGTCAACCTCAAGCGCCAGCCCACCCTCAACGTGCCCTACCGCCTGATTGCCCGTACCAGCGATGGTCTCCACCGTCCCCATCTCCAGATCCACCACCCGCAGCGCGTGATTCTCCGTATCGGCCACAAACAACGTTTCGCCGTAGACCGCCATACCCTGAGGGTGATTGAACTGCGCCCCCTCCAGCACGCCGTCCGCCAGCCCCTCGTGGCCGCTCCCTATCACCGTCTGGATCTCGCCGTTAAGGTCAGTCACCAAGACTCGATTATGGCCAGTGTCAGCGATGAAGAGACGCTCGTTCTCCTCATCCGCCACGATCTTGCCGGGATAGTTCAACACCCCCACACGTAGTGCCTGCTCGGTGTAGTGCCCTGGTGACGGCCGAAGCGTCCCTGCCGCACGGAACTCCGCCAGCATCTCATCGAAAAGAGTCACGCCATCGTCGTAGGTAAGCTCACCCTCGATCCGACCGACCACTTTCCCCAAAGGGTCAACGAACATCAGCGTCGGCCATGCGCGCACCGCATACGACTGCCAAACAACCTTGTCCGCATCGTTGATGACCGGATGGCTCACTCCGTAGCGCATGATCGCCTGATGGATGTGCTCGGTCGCCCGCTCCTCGTCGAACTTCGCCGAATGCACCCCGACCACCGCGATCTCCTCGGGGTACTTGCGTTCGAGCCGACGCAGAACGGGGATGACATGCATGCAATTGATGCAGCAGTACGACCAAAAATCGAGAACCAACAGCTTGCCCTTGAAATGCTCAAGCGACAGCGACCCAGGGCTATTCAGCCACTCGACCCCACTCGGAAACGGCGGAGCGTTCACCTTACCCGCGTACTTGCTCGTCAACACATCCTCCATGCACTACTGCGCAGAAGGATTCTACCTGGCTGTCCCACTATCCCTCGGACTGCAAGCGCCAGCGCTTTATGAAAGGTTCCGCCCCAGCGAACAGCACGTTGCGCAACCGAAAGCTAGTGAATATCACAATCGCGCCAACGATAGGATCCACGAAATAGTGGTTCCCCGTAACGATCACCGCAGCAAACAGGATCGCCGGGTACACGAACGCCGCCGCCTGGAGCCATCGCCGCCTTGTGCGGAAGAACATCACCCCGTACAGCACCGGCCAACCGAAGTGCATGCTGGGCATCGCTGAATAAGCGGTGTAGAAAGACTGACTCTCCCTGGACGAATAAATATCTGGCCCAAGAGCCACCATCGCATCAACGAACCCCTCTCCCGGAAGCATCCGTGGCGGCGCCAAAGGGAAAAGCGAGTAAAGCGTCCACGTTAAAACCAAGCTGATAAGAAACACATCCCGGTAATAGGAGAACGTCCTTGGCCAGACCAGGAAGACCAGAATCGCGATAGGCAGGATCACGGGGAAGAAGCCCAACGTATAAAACCAATTGAACAACAGCACTGCCCACTCTGCGTGCTCCAGCATCCACCGCTGGATATCCACCTCGTGGTAGATTCCCAGCGTCCGCTCCAGGGCAATCACCGCATCAGCATTCGCGAATGCCGTTGCTTCAACGTTCTCCAGCACTGAGTAACGCAGCAGCAGGTATACCAAGTACGCCAGCGCGAGTAGCAATATGTTCGTGCCCCACCGGCTTTGCAGCAGCCGTTTCCACGAATCCGTCGGGGGTGGGGTAACGCGCACAGGGCCTCCAGAGGGCGACTTCCTACGATCCGGCCATGCAGAGCGAATCGACATCGCCACGGTACCAGCAACCACGCAGTCACGTCTTCAATCTCGGACGCACCAACGCACTGCAATCTACCCTGCGGTACTTTGATGCGTGGGATCGAGGAACGGAACAGGTCCCGTCACAAAGCGGACAGAATCAAGTTGACACCCTGCATTGCGGTTTGGTTCACTGGCTCCGACTGGAGAGGTCCAGCAGTCTCGGCGTCCTGAAAGGGAAGCGCCGGGGCTGTTGCGGTTAAGGCCCCTTGCTATACTCCTAAATCATGACTGAATACGAACCCGTCATCGGCCTCGAGGTCCACGCCCAACTGATCACGAACAGCAAGATGTACTGCTCGTGCCCTGCCGACTACCAATCGGCTGAGCCGAACAGCCATGTCTGTCCCGTGTGCCTCGGCTTGCCCGGCACATTACCCGTGATCAACCGCGAAGCCATCAAGAAGATCATCATGACCGGACTGGCGTTGAACTGCGGCATCGCAGAACAAACCAAATTCGACCGCAAGAATTACCCCTACCCCGACCTCATGAAGGGCTACCAGATCTCGCAGTTCGACCTCCCCATCTGCCATGACGGTTACCTGGACATTGAGGTCGACGGCGAAACTCGGCGCATCGGCATCGAGCGCGTGCACATGGAAGAAGATGTCGCCAAGCTCTTCCACCGTACTGAGGCTGGATCCGGCAAGGGCTATAGCCTGGTCGACGTGAACCGCGCGGGCGTTCCTCTCATGGAGATGGTGGGCCGTCCGGATATCCGCACCGCCGAAGAAGCGCGCCAGTACCTCATATCCTACCGATCCATCCTCCAGTATCTCGGCGTTTCCACCGGGAGCATGGAAGAAGGCTCCTTCCGATGCGACGCCAACGTGAGCATCCGCCCCAAGGGCGTCTCAGAGTTCGGCACCAAAGTCGAAGTCAAGAACATGAACAGCTTCCGCGCTGTATTCCGAGCCATCGAATTTGAAATCGACCGACAGACCAAAGTCCTCAACCAAGGCGGACGCATCGTACAAGAGACCCGCGGCTGGGTCGAGGCAACCGGCGAGACCATTTCATTGCGCAGCAAGGAAGAAGCGAACGACTATCGATTCTTCCCTGAACCGGACCTCCCACCGCTCACCGTCGCCCCGTCCTGGGTCGCCGAGATCGCCGCGCTGTTACCAGAACTCCCGACTGAACGTCGAGCACGATTCGAAGACAAGCTGGGCCTCTCGCCCTATAACGCAGGCCAGCTCACCGCATCACCTCGACTCGCCGACTACTACGAATCGGTGCTTGAGCACTACACCAAAGCCAATGGAGCATCGGATACCATTGCTAAGTCCGCTGCCAACTGGACCATCACGGAACTCGGCAGGCTCTCCAACGAGGCGCATGTGGCCATCGAGGAATCACCGCTGACTCCTGAACACCTCGCTGAACTGATCAGCCTGATCGACAAGCAAACCATTGGCTCATCGCAAGCCAAGACCGCTGTAGAGTCCATGTTCAACACGGGCAAGTCGGCCAGCGCCACCGTTGATGAACTGGGCCTCGCCCAGATCACCGACTCAGACGCCATCGGCGACGCAGCCAATGAAGCCATCTCGGCCAACCCCTCGGCTGTCGCCGACTACATGGCCGGCAAAGAGACCGCCGCCAAATTCTTGGTGGGGCAGGTCATGAAGGTAACCAGAGGAAAAGCAAACCCCAGCATCGTTTCAGAGCTGATCGTTGAACAGCTTGAGGCCCTGAAATAATGCTGAAGAAATCGTCGGGAGCATAGCGTGGAAAGTTTTATCAGCATCGCCGTCATACTCGTAGTCGGCCTGCTCGTCGCCTCCATTCTCCTACAGGTGAAAGGCGCTGGTGGTGGACTGTTCGGCGGCGGTGAAGCCCAATTCCGCACCCGCCGTGGTGTCGAAAAAACACTCTTCCAGATCACCATTGGCCTAGGCATTCTGTTCGTGATCCTCGCCATCATTAACCTCTGGTACAGCTAGCCCCGGAGCATCGGCATGCAACCGCCGATCATCACGCTCACCACAGACTTTGGCACCGCTGACACCTTCGTCGGTGCCATGAAGGGCGTCATCCTGGGCATCGCTCCTGATGCCCAGGTCATCGATCTCACCCACGAGATTCCACCCCAAGATGTGCAAGCCGGAGCTTTCACTCTGGCTTCCGTATACCGCTACTTCCCTCCAGGAACCATCCACGTTGCCGTTGTTGACCCAGGCGTCGGCACGCGCCGACATCCCATCGCGGTCACCACCGACGACGCTACGTTCATTTGCCCAGATAATGGACTGCTCTCGTATCCCTTGGATGAAGCCCGCGCCTTCGTCGATCGCGATCCATTCGCCATGGGCCGCGTCGCGGTGCCCCGCGACTGGCACGCAGTACACCTCTCAAACGCGGACTATTGGCGCCAACCGCTGAGTTCAACTTTCCATGGTCGCGACATCTTCGCACCCATAGCAGGCCACCTCGCAGCAGGCGTGGCCATCGCATCGTTGGGCACCCGCGTGATGGACCTCGCGGCATTCGCGGTACCCCGACCGCGCACCGCAGGCGACACATCCATCGGCCAAGTGCTCCACGTGGATCACTTCGGTAACCTGATCACGAACCTGCACCCAGCCAATTTTCCAGATGGCCGACTGCGGATACGCGTCGGTGGAACGACCATCTCCGGCCTTTCCGATGCCTACCAGGACGGAGGGGACCTCGTGGCCCTCATAGGCAGCAGTGGCACCCTTGAGATCGCATTCCGCAACGGTAACGCCGCACGCACCCTAGGCGTCACCGTCGGCGCCGATGTCCACGTCATCAGCCGAGGCTAATCGTCCGCAGACCAATCAGCGACCCGCTCCGCGAAGTGATCCCTGAGCAAGCGTGTCCCTGTCTCCGGTGCCACCAGATCAGTGTGCGCCGACGCCGTATTCACCGCGCTCACGAACTTGTTGTGGCCACCGCGGAGCACGGACAGCCGCGACCAGTACGCCGCCAACGCCAACGGCAGGCTGCTGATCTTCGGTTCTTTCCCCCACGCCTCGATAGCCATCTCGGCGATCTCACGCCGCGTCAGCACCTCAGGCCCGCCCACGTCGATCTCCGACTCGCGAGCCTCGACCGCATCAACGAACGCCACAGCCAGATCATCTCGGTGGATAGGATTGAGTTCCGCTGAGCCCCCAGCGATCACGCGAAGCTTCCCCCTGCGCGCTTTCTTTAGCATCCCATCGAATGAATCGAACACCGGCGTCGTCCGCACTACCTGGTAGCGCATCCCTGAGGTCTTCAGCGCCGCAACGAAGGACTCATGGGCGCGGATGTACTCACTCATCATGAAACGACCGCCGAATACGCTCACGTACGCGAACCGCCGCACCTTCGCTTCGTACGCAGTATTCAGCAGCGCCCTGTTTCCGATGTCGTCGATGCCAGGAAACGAATAACGGCCCGCCCGTGCACCGACGAACCCTGGAGGCGCTCCAGCCGCAGAGATCACCAGGTCCACTCCTGTCACCGCGCTATCCAACGTGTTTGGCTGGAGCAAGTCGCCAACGAATATCTCATCCACGTCGGCCGTCACACCGCTCGCGTGGCGAGTCATACCGCGAACCCAGTACCCACGTTTCTTGAGCTCAACCGCGAAAGCGGTACCGATCGTACCTGACGCTCCCGCGAGCAATACGCGCTTCCCGACCGTCGCCTGCGCTTCCTCTGATATGGGCTGTGCTGCGGATCGTTGGCTTGCCCTGCGGCGTTGATTATTCATAGTCCTAGCTTACCTGAATTCAAGATTCCGTTAGGGTCAACCGCGCCCTTCAACCGCCGTGCGAGGAGCAGTGCATCGCCCCACTCCTGGTCTGCCCACCCCGCGAGCTTCGTACCCAGGCCGTGGCAGTATTCGACCCCTCCCCCCATCCGCAGCGCTCCCGCCAGCAACTCGTCGACCGCGCCCCAAAGTGCGGGCGCCTTGCCAGTCCCACCATCTGCGTCCAGATCCGCGCTCGGGTCAACGATGTAGACCGAGAAAAGCCGAGGGTCAGTCCAAACTGCCGTTTCCCTGATCTGCAAACCATGACCCGCCGCCACATCATCGGCGAAACGCTTGTACTCGATCACTCGTGAAACCGGCAGCGATACGTGCAGATAGTCTGCCGTTCGCCATCATCGATTCGCCCAGCGCTCGGTCGGACGCAACGGCCGCGTGCTATCACGCCATCGCTCAGCGACCGCGTGACGTGTATCCCAGTAATGCAATCTCGCTCGCGGCCCGATATCGACGCCCCCTGCCGCAGTCGCCTCTACCAGCGACCGCACCCGCTGAGCCTCGACTTCCTCGCGGTATCCCTCGAATCCCAGATACAACAAGCACCGGAACCCCTGAGCGTCATCTCCGGGCTCCTCCTCGGTCAGATCGATCAGCGCAGGGATAAGTCCCAGGTCGAACAAGCGCACCACCACGGGATAGCCCGCCTCGAAGCTCTCGAAACCCACCGTCGCGAATTCACGCGCCTCAGGCTCCGCGAACAAACGAACGGTCGCCTCAGTGATGATCGCCATCGTACCCTCGGCACCAGACAGCAACCGCCCCAGCATCGGCCCTGAGCTCTGGCGTGCGAGCGGCTTCGTCCTCACGACCTCGCCGTCTCCCAGCACCGCCTCGTACGCGACCACCTGCTCCCCCATCGAGCCATACTTGCTCGCCCTGTACCCCACACTGTCGGTCGAGATCGCCCCGCCAACAGTCGCGATCGGCACGCTCCATGGATCGTGCGCCATCTGTAAGCCATAAGCTTTCGCCGCAGCATCCAGATCCGCCAGCACCACTCCAGGCTGCACCACCGCCAAGCGATCCGCAGCACGAACCTCCAGCACACGATCCATACGCCTAAGGTCGACCGCGATACCGCCGCTCAGCGGGATCACCGCACCCATCACACCCGTACCACCACCATAGGGAATCACTGGTAAACCGAGCTCGTTGGCCAAACGCACCACGCCTGAGACCTCATCGGTCGTAGCGGGGCGCACCACCGCGGTCACGCGGGAATCCACAGCGCTGGCGCGAGCCATCAACCTGCCCGGGTCGATCGCATCGAACGACAACCGCTCAAGCGACTCGTCGTCGGTGCTCACGTGGGCTGCGCCAACGATACTGGCTAGGCGTACTGATAAGTCGATTGGATCGTGAGGGGGCATACGCCCCCATTGTCGCTCATCGGCGCAAAGCGCGGCCGCCTAGCTGGCCAGCCGAAATCTACCGACCGCTTCAGCGGGAAAAGTCACCCTGAACGTCGAGCCTACATTCAACTCGCTGCAAACATCGATAGTTCCATTCATCATCTCAACCAGAGACTTGACGATGTACAGGCCCAACCCCGTACCTCGGATAGCGACCGTCTCTGGGCGGCGGACCCGATGAAAACTGGTGAACAACTGCTCGATATCAGATGCCGCTATCCCCAAGCCTTCGTCCGTAACGGAAACCACAACGCGCCCATCGCCATCCGTACGCGCTTCGATGCTGACAGCGCCCCCCGCAGGGCTGTACTTCAACGCGTTCCCAACCAGGTTCGACAGAACCTCCACGAGTTTCCCTGAATCTGCCACCACTGCAGGGAGCCCAGCGGCGACGTCGACCACGATGCGACGCTCCGGTGCCCCGGCCGCGACAGACGTGATCACCCCATCAAGTACCGCCTCCAGATCCAGTGGCTCTAGCACGACCTCGAGCCGACCAGATTGGATAGTCGACACGTTCAGCAGGCTCTCGATGATCGCCGCCATGCGCCGTCCATCGCTATTGATCGCCTGCAGCCATTCACGGCGAAGCTCCTCCGGCACGTCTCGCATGAGCAGTAGCTCGCTGAAACCCAGGATTGCCGTCATCGGCGTTCGAAGCTAATGAGAGGCGATCGACACGAAATTGTTACGACGCAGTTCCGCTTGCTTGCTATCCGTGATATCCCGTGCGATGACTGAAAATCCCTCTCCGTCACCCGCTGCCGCTGGCGATACCTGGGTCGAGACCCAGATCTCGTCACCACCCTCCCGGGTTACCAGCGCCTCAGCCTTCTCCACTTTGACGCCCCACTGAACCTGGTCCAACAAGCCACCGAGAAGAGCTTCATCGTTGAAGCCCATACATGTTATGGATTGTCCTACCGCCTGGTCTGAGGTAAGACCGAACACGCGGAAAGCGCCAGCGTTCCAACTACGGATCGCTCCATCAGCCCCCACCTCAATGATCGCATCGTGAGCGAACTCAACGACCGACGCCAGACGGCGCTGCTTCTCGGCCTGCACCCGGGCGATCGCATACCGAACCGAGCGCTCCACGAGACCAGCGCTAGACTGCCCCTTCACCAAGTAGTCAGCAGCGCCTGCCTTCATAGCCGCCAGGTCCACCGACGCCTCGTCACTACCCGTCATCAGGATGATCGGCATACGGGCAGTCCCGTCGCCCATCTCCATCATCAGGTCGACACCCGTCTTGGCCCCTAGGTGGTAGTCCAGCAAGCAAGCGTCGTGCTTGCCCTCGCGTACCGCTGCCAACCCATCCTGGTAGGTCGACACCCAGTGGACATCGACATCGTCTTCCCAAACATCCCTCAGGATGTCCCTGGTCACAACGAAATCATCCTCGTCATCGTCGATGACAAGTATGCGAAGTCGATGGTCCATCAACCTATGCGGCCTCAGCGTTGGGGAGGCAAACGATCTGGAACCAGTAGCGCTCCAGCGACTGCATGACTTCAACCAGTCCCTCGAATGAGACTGGTTTCGTGATGTACGAATTTGCGCCCGTGGCATAGCTGCGAATCACATCCTCTTCCGCCTGAGAGGTCGTCATCACAATCACCGGGATATCCTTCAGCCTGTCGTCTGCCCGGATCTCGGCGAGCGCCTGGCGACCTTCGACCTTTGGCATATTCAGATCCAACAAGATCAGCCCGGGTCGTCGGTAGCGGGCTATGTCGCCGAATCTACCCTCGTTGCGCAGATACTGCAGCAGTTCTTCACCGTCCGACACCACATGCAACTCATTGGCGAGCTTCGCCTCGGTGAGGGAGTCCTGCGCCAACATGCAGTCCTCTTCGTCATCGTCTGCCATCAATATCGGTACCGAATTCGTCGTAGTAGCCATGTCGGTAGCTCCTCAGCCTTCGTCTAGCGTTTGGGGAATCTCATAACGAATCGCGCGCCAGCACCTACGTCCGATTCAGCCTCGATCGTGCCGTCGTGCTGTTCCACGATCTTCTTGCACACTGCCAGGCCCACGCCGGTCCCTTCGTACTCACTCCGGCCGTGCAGGCGCTGAAAAATGCCGAAGATACGGTCCGCGTAGACTTGGTCGAATCCGATGCCGTTGTCCTCAACGGTGACACACCACAACTCGTTGGGAGCGAAGTCAGACTCGATCGCCATTGCTTCGTCACCTACTTCGAGAGTCACGCCGATTTGGATTACCGGCTTGCGGTCGGGGACACGGAACTTAAACGCATTACCCAGCAGATTCTGGAACAACTGCCGGAACTGCACGGGGTCGCCCCAGAGCACGGGAAGTTCCGCGAAGGTTATCTCCGCGTCCGCCTCTTCGATCGCAATCTCAAGATCGCTCAACACGCCATCGACAACACTCCGCAGATCCACGGGTGCAGGTTCTTTCGCGCGGACTCACACTCTTGAATAGGTCAGTAGATCGTTGATGAGTACCTGCATCCGCTCAACTGCATTGTGCATGCGCCCCAGGTAGTCCGCGCCCCGCTCGCTCAGGTTTTCACTTTCAGAAGCAACTAGACGTGTCCCGAAAGCCTGGATCTTGCGCAACGGCTCCTGCAGATCGTGCGATGCGACATAGGCGAATTGTTCCAACTCACTGTTGGATTGCTCAAGCGTCTTCTTCTGCGCATCGAGCGCCCCCAGCGCCGCCGAAAGATCGATCGCCCGCTGACGCAACTGCCCCTCACGCTCGCGGGCCTCGCGCTCCCCTTGCCTACGGCGTGAGATATCACGAAACACCCCGGTGTAGACCCTCACGCCAGCAATGACGCTTTCACTCAGAACAAGATCCATCGGAAACGCAGATCCATCTTTCCGCAGGCCCTCTACCGTCCTCCCCGTACCCAGCATCGTTGCCTTGCCCGTCTCCACGTACCGCGCCAGATACCCATCGTGACCTCGCGAGTCCTGTTCCGACATGAGAAACGATATGTTCTCGCCGATCACCTCGGCGGCGGTATAACCCACGAGCTCCTGAGCGCCCTCACTCCAAGAGATTATTCGACCGCGATCATCAGTGGTAACGATCGCGTACACCGTCGTAGCAGCGGCCGGCGCAGCGCGCGATGCCGCAAACTCAGGGTTCGCCAAATCGTAAGCGGATCCGATCCCTAAAAACTCACCAGGGGCTTCGATTACCAAGCTGAGCGGCTCCAAAGATGATCCGACAGCCTCCGCAACCTCGTGCGCAGGCTGTCGACACAGATTCCCTATCGGGTGCTGCCCATTTAGACACTACGGATAGAGATGCGCCCACGCGGTAGGTACGCAAAGGGCATAACAGCCCGCCCCTACAAGCGCTCTTGTGTAGGCCACCATAGATCGCCGTTTACGCGCTGCGGTCTACTGCGGCGAATCGGGGTTGACCGCCACGTTCACCTTCCGACGATCAGCCGTTCTCGCTACCCAGGACTCGTCAGGCTGGAGGAACAGTGCATCCGCCCGTATCTGGTAAACCTCAGGATGCGAGATCTCCGGCGGTGTAACGCCATCGCTCGCGAACTTCTTCGCAGCCCCCAGCAACCGTCGACGCACAGCGATGATCCCCCCATCAGACGTCCCCAGGTGCTCCCTGGTGCGGTTGTAGATCGTCCCCATCGTCAATTGCGGAGCAGCGTCTTGCGCCCAGAACTCAGCGATGCCTGAATAGATACCCGTCTTCTGTAACTCGCGATCCTGATGAAAATCGTTCTCAACCGTCAACGCCGGACGCCACCTGCCGAACGGCGCGCTCGTCACTGGCGCACGATTCTCTGGCGAGATCGTCCACACGTTCGCACTGGACTCCAACCGCGTTCGCTCCTTGTCGGTGAACGCGCGGTTCGGGTGGAACGTAAGCCCGATCACGAAAACATTGTGATCGTCTATCGGCACCCACGCCCGCCAATTGCGCGTCGGGTTATCCCCATACGGTGGAGTGATCGTGTGGAACGGCATCATGTGCTGGCTCAGCCGCCAGTACTTCTGCCCATCGCCCGCCTCACGACTGCACCCCACCAAAACACCGTAGTCCGTATCAAGAACCTCGAAGTGCGGATGTGAGTCCTTCTCGCGGATCACGTCCACTCCCGTCCGGATCGAATTGGGGTTGGGCTTCAGCCATCGGTGCGTGAACGACAGGTGCGACTGATCCAAGTCACCCTCCATCGCCTGCACCCAATTGCTGTACTGCACACGCTTGGACGCGATCACCTGATCCTCTGGCACATCGAGCCACTCAAGCCCAGGCAGCGGTGGCGGGACGGACTCCCTGCCCATGTACGCCCAAATCACCCCGCCCTTCTCCACCAGCGGGTACGACAGGCCAGCGACCTTCTCGTGGAAATTACTCGTGGGCGGCTCGCTTGGCATCTCCACGCACCGGCCGCTCACGTCGAACTTCCACCCGTGGTAGATGCACGCGAGCCCACCGTTCTCGTTTCGACCGAAGTAAAGCGACGCCCCACGATGCGGGCAATTCTCCGCGATCAGCCCAGGCTTGCCAGAGCTATCGCGAAACGCGACCAGATCCTCGCCCAGCAAGCGCACTCGCTCCGGCGAACCATCCGCCTCAATCTCCCAGGACAACAGGAAAGGGATCCAGTACTCGCGCATCAGGTTGCCCATCGGGGTACCCGCACCAACGTGGGTCATCAGCTCGTTATCGGTCGCGCTCAACATAGCGATCCTCCTGTGTACCTAGGGCCAGGGCCAACACCTACGACCAAGGCTATACAGGGGAATGGTAGAACGGACGCATAGGCCGTACAAGCGACCTCAAAGACAACGTGGCTAATCCACGTGCCAGGTCGTGCCGCCTGCGCTATCAGTGAGCGTCACGCCCAGCGCCGTCAGCTCGTCGCGCACTCCGTCCGCATCCGCGAACTGTTTCGCCGCGCGCAACTCCACCCGACGATCCACGAGCGCCTGGATCTCCGCCGCCTTGTCGTCCCCGACCTCCACTTCACGCTCCTTGAACGTCAAGCCGAAGATCGCCGTACCAAGCTCCCGCAGCAACGCCTGCGCATCACCCACGTCCGAGCCAGTCTCCGCATCGCGATTGATATCCCGTGCCATATCAAACAACGTCGCCAGCGCCTGCGGTGTATTCAAGTCATCGTCCATCGCCCCGATGAATCGCTCTTTATACCCCGCCGCATCCAGCTTGCTACCTGCGCCCGCATTCGACGGTGCCTGCAACGCCTGCCGGAATCGGTTCAACGCTCGGTCGTTCTCCGCCAGCGCCTCATCGGAGTAGTACCCAGGCCCTCGATAGTGCGACTTCAGAACGCTCAACCGGATAGCGTCAGAAGAATAAGACTCAAGCGCCTCCCTGATGGACACCAGATTCCCGAGCGACTTGCTCATCTTCTCGTCGCCCTTCAGCAGCAACCCGTTGTGGAGCCAGAAGCGAGCGAACGGCGCAACGCCGGTGAACGCCTCGCTCTGCGCGATCTCGTTCTCGTGATGGGGGAACACCAAGTCCTGGCCGCCCCCGTGAATATCTATGCTCTCGCCCAAGTACCTCAGCGACATCGCCGAGCACTCGATATGCCAACCTGGCCGACCGGGCCCCCATGGGCTATCCCATGCTGGCTCACCTGGCTTCGCGCCCTTCCACACGGCGAAGTCCATCGGGTGATCCTTCTCCACGCCGGCTTCGACGCGCGCCCCTGCCCGCATCTGATCGACCGACCGATGGCTGAGCTTTCCGTAGCCCTCGTCCTTCGTAACACGGAAGTACACGTCGCCGTGCGACGGGTACGCGAAATCCTTCTCGATCAACCCAGCGACCATCTCGATAATCTTCGGCACTTCCTGCGTCGCTCGTGGATACTCGTCCGCCTTGCGAACGTTCAGCGCGTCCATATCCTCGAAGTACTCGTCGATGTACTGCCCTGCCAACTCTTCAACGGTCTTGCCCTGCTGAGCCGCGCGGTCGATCAACTTATCGTCGATGTCCGTGAAATTCTGAACCCTGCGTACCTTGTACCCCCGGTACTCCAAGTAGCGATGCAGCACGTCAAACACGATGTAGCTCATCGCATGCCCCACGTGGGACGCCGAGTACGGAGTCACACCGCAAACGTAGATTTTGACCACATCGCCAGCAGGTTCGAAATCGCGCTTCTCGCCTGTGAGGGTGTCAGAAAGTTTCATGGATACGTTTCTTCTAAAGAGAGTTCTGTGATGGACGCCACGGCCATCGCGGATATGCCTGTCCCGCTGCCGGTGAAGCCCATTCCGTCCTCAGTCGTCGCCTTGATACTGACGTTCTCCACAGCAGTTCCCATGGCGCCAGCAATCGCTCTGCGCATGGCCGTTATCTGCTCGGCGAGGCGCGGACGCTGAGCGACGATTGTAGCATCCACGTTCACCACCAACCATCCAGCGTCAGTCAGTAGATCCATCGTCCGTTGCAACAATTCCAGGCTTGATATGCCCTCGGGAACCGACGGATCGTCCGCCTTGAAATGGGTGCCTATATCCCCCAGCGCCGCCGCACCCAGCAGCGCGTCGATGATCGCGTGCGTCGCCACATCTCCGTCGCTATGCCCCGCCAGCCCACTGTCGTAATCCACAGCAACGCCAGCGAGCACCAACGGCGAACCCGGAGTCAGCGGATGAGCGTCATAGCCGATCCCGAATCGAGTACTCAAGAGCCCCTCTCGCGAGCGGCGATGAGCGCCTCCGCGATGATCAGATCCTCGGGCGTCGTCACCTTGATGTTCGTCCGGTCACCCATGTAGACCTCGACCGGCACACCTTGGAATTCCAGCATCGACGAATCGTCCGTCACATCGTCCGCTATCTCATCGTGGGCTGCCTGCAGCAGATCGCGACGAAACACCTGAGGGGTCTGAATCGCCGCGATAGTCCGACGGTCCACCGTCTGCACCACATGACCATCATCAGTGACTACCTTGATCGTATCCACCACCGGCACCGCAGCCGTCGCCGCACCCGTGGCCATAGCCGTCAGCAGACCGTTCTCGATCACCTTCGGCGTCACCAACGGCCGAGCACCATCGTGCACCACGACCCAATCGCAATCGGGAAGCGCTCGCAAGCCCAAGCGGACCGAGTCCTGCCGACGCTGACCGCCGAGCCGCACGTGGAGCACCTTCTTCCACTCGTACTCGCGAGCTAGATCAGCGATCGCACTCAAATCCAACCGCGCCACTACCAGCACCACGAAACCCACCGCCTCGCAGCGCTCGAAAACGTCCACCGTCCGCGCGATAACCGGGATCCCCGCCAATTCCACCAAAGTCTTATCGACCCCAGCCATCCGCGTGCTGGCCCCAGCCGACACGATGATCGCGCCCACTCTTTCCGGGTCAGGAAGTTGTTCTTTCGTGTCCATAGCCACCGCTCTCACACTCCGCGCGAGAGCATATCAGCCCAGCCCCCTCAACCCCAGCGCCTCTCACTACCAAGGATCCCCCCATCATGCCGACAAACCGCCTCCAGAACGCAACCGAAGCGAAACCCGTAGTATCGAGTCGTAGCCGATACTAGGTAGACACCATCTACGGCTCTTACCCCCATAGGACAAACGACTATGATCCTCAAGCAGTACTACCTCGGATGCCTAGCCCACGCCTCATACCTCGTCGGCGACGAGAAAGCAGGCGTCGCCGCCGTCATCGACCCCAAGCGTGACATCGACGAGTACGTCGAAGACGCCGCCAAGGCAGGTCTCCAGATCAAGCACGTCGTCCTAACCCACTTCCACGCCGACTTCGTATCCAGCCACCTGACCTTCCGCGACCGCTTCGGCGCCGCCATCCACATCGGCGCCCAAGGCCAGGCCGAGTACGCCTTCACACCCGCCCACACCGGCGACGTGCTCCAACTCGGAGACGTTCGCCTTGAGTTCCTCGAAACCCCCGGACACACACCCGAAAGCATCTCCGTCGTCGTCTACGATTCCGCAACCTCCGATGCACCCCACGCCGTCTTCACCGGCGACACCCTCTTCATCGGCGACGTCGGCAGACCCGACCTCATCGCGTCCGAGGGGTTCGAAGCGAACACGCTCGCTGGTTGGCTATACGAATCGCTGCACGAAAAGCTACTCCCCCTCCCAGACGAAACCCTCGTCTACCCTGCCCACGGCGCAGGCTCGTTGTGCGGCCGCAACATGAGCACCGACACCTTCTCCACCATGGGCGTCCAGCGCGCCTACAACTACGCGCTCCAAGACATGACCCAAGAAGAATTCGTCGCGATGGTCACCAAAGATCAGCCTCCCGCCCCTAGCTACTTTGGCTGGGACGCCCGGCTCAATCGCCTAGAGGAACCCTTCGAGGCCCGCACCGTCGAACTTGAACGCCTATCACTCGATGTCCTCCTCGAACGCACAGAGCAAGGCGCACAGATTCTCGACGCGCGAGACCCCGTCGACTTCGCTGCTGCCCACATGCGCGGCAGCATCAACGTGGGCCTGGACGGATCATTCGCCCAGTGGGCGGGCGCAGTCCTCAACTTCCAGAAGCCCATCGTCCTCATCGTCTACCCCGGCGGCGAAGCAGAGATCGTCACCAGACTGGCCCGCGTCGGCATGGACAATGTCACAGGATTCCTCAGCGGCGGAATGCAATCGCTGGAGCAACGGCCCGACCTCATCGAGCGCACCGAACGCGTGACAGCCAAGAACCTTGACGAATTCCTGGCCGAAACCAACCCGCCGGTCATCGTCGACGTTCGCGGGCCGTTCGAATGGCAGGCCGGTCACATCCCCGGCAGCATCGACGTCCCCCTCCAAGAGCTCCAGAGCCGCATCGACGAGATTCCCCAAGATCGCCCGTTCGCCCTGCAGTGCCTCGCTGGCTACCGATCATCAGTCGCCGCTAGCATCCTGCAAACCGTCGGCATCCACGACTTCATCGAACTCACCGGCGGCATCGAAGCCTGGGAAGCCTCCAAGCTCCCCACCGTCGCGGAGCCATCAACGCCCTAGCTAAGCCACCATCGACGCGTGGCGCCATCGCCAGCAGCCTCAGTCAGCGGATCCCATTGTTCAGCCGACAAACGCCAGCCTGAAGCACCGCAGTTCTCGTCAACGCGCTCAACGCGGCTCGTCATCGGGATCGTGATCACATTCGGCTCGCAGATGACCCAGTTCAGCAGAAGTTGCGCCCGCGTCTTGCCCAACTCAGCCCCGATGCGGTCGAGCGTCTCTGCCAACTGCGGACGTTCCGCCACCCGATCCTCGAACGCCCCCTGCTCCAGCGAGCTGTACGCGAACACCGTCATACCGCGCTCGGCGCAGTACGGGATCACCTCATCCGCGAATTCGTGATCCAGCAAGCTGAACTTGATCTGGTTCTCCACGATGCGCCCGTCGCCCAGCGCCCGTTCAGCCTCTCGCAGCAACTCAGCCGAGAAATTACTCACCCCGATGTGCCGCACCTTCCCGTCGGTCACCAGCTTGTCCATCGCCCGCATCGTCTCGTCGATGGGCACGTCATAGCTCGGCCAGTGCAGTTGGTAGAGATCGATCACGTCCGTCCCGAGTGCCCGCAACGACCCCTCGGCGGCCTTCAGCACATCGGCGTACCGGAAGTGATGCGGCGACACCTTCGTCGCCAGGAAATAGGCCTCGCGATTCCCCGCTATCGCCTGTCCGACATAGCGCTCGGTGTCATACGACTCCGCACTGTCAATCAGGAACGCCCCCATCTCCAACGCACGACGGATGGTCGCCGGATCGCCATGGTGCTTCCACGTCCCATAGCCCACTTCTGGGATCTGGATACCTGTGTTCCCTAGCTGCTTTGTGTCCATTCCATCCTCCCGTGCCCGATAAGGTCAGCGCCCCCGATAGGCTCAGCGAGGGCCATTATCCAGGAAGTCGCCCAGAAGCGTATTGAACAGCTCAGGGATCTCCGCGTAGGGCCAGTGCCCCACATCTGGGAACAGGTGAACCTCAACCTGCGGACACGCCTCCGTGATCCCGTGCAGTTGGCTCACCGGGAACAACCGATCTTGCTCGCCCCAGTAAACGATGACCGGCACCTCGATCTCATGCAATCGAGGAAGCAGGAAGGACTCAGGGGCAGGCCCAAGCCGCTCAGCGCTGGACCGCACAGCCTTGCGCACAGCGTCCGCCGAGATATGCGTCATCCTGGACCGGTGCAACGACCTCAGAAGCGAGATGTTCACATCCGCTGGTGGGTTGAAGACTCGCCATCCATACAACTTCACCACCAAGACCGCAGGCGAAAACACCAGCCAACCAACCACAGGTATCGACGCCAGCCGCAACAGCCACGACATCTCACGACCTATCCCCCCAGCATCGACCAAAGCCAGTTTCGTGACTCGATCGTTGTGCGCCAAGGCGAATCGTATCGCGACGAGTCCCCCAAGCGAGTGCCCAACAACGGCGGTCGCATCCAAGCCCAGCGTGTCGCAGAGAGCTTCGATCGCTTCCACGAGGGGCTCGATCTTCCGCAATCGTCGCGAGCCCCCTGAATCCCCGTGCCCCCACAGATCGGGTGCCACGACCCTCCGGGTTTTAGCCAGCGTTTGGATCGTCGTGCCCCACGTCTCTGATGTCGTGCCCAGACCGTGGAGCAACAACACCGGTGGCCCCGAACCCGCAGTGATGTAGGCGACCTTACCGACGGCCGTCTCCACGGCTTCTTTACGAGCGCCCGGTATATCCAGGTAATCGTTTGGGGTTTCTTGCGTCATAACAAAAAAGGCCCGGCGTGACGCCGGGCCCTTGGATTCCTCGTCTCAGCTAAGCAGATCCCTCTTGCTTCGCTGTCACGTGCTTCGCGAACGTCAGCTTTCCGTTCGCAGCATCAATATCCACAGTATCTCCGTCCGCTAACTCGCCACTGAGGACACGCTTGGCGATCTCGTTCTCGATGTGGCGCTCCACCGCCCTCCGGAGAGGACGCGCCCCAAACGCCGGGTCGAAACCTTCTTCGACAAGCCAATCCTTAGCGGCCTGCGTGAGCTCGATCCCGATGGACCGCTCCTGCAACCGCTCTCGAACCTTGTCGACCATCAACTCCACGATCTGCCCAAGCTCCGCTTGGGTCAACTGATGGAACACGATGAAGTCATCCACGCGGTTCAGGAACTCTGGCCTGAAGGATTTCTTCAGCGCGTCCATCACAGCCGTCCTGTGGCGCTCCTCATCTGAGGCTTTCGCACCACCCGATTGGAAGCCGATCGCCGTACGCTCGAATTCGGCCGTGCCGATGTTCGACGTCATGATGATTACCGTGTTGCGGAAGTCCACCGTGCGCCCATGGCCATCGGTCAGACGTCCATCCTCCAGCACCTGCAACATCACGTTGAACACGTCCGGGTGGGCCTTCTCGATCTCGTCGAAAAGCACCACTCGGTATGGCCGACGCCTCACCGCCTCCGTCAACTGCCCCGCCTCGTCATAACCAACGTATCCGGGAGGTGCGCCGATAAGCCGGGAGACAGTGTGCCGCTCCCCGTACTCAGACATATCAATCCGCACCATGTTGTCCTCATCGTCGAACAAGAACTGGGAAAGCGCCCTCGCAAGCTCCGTCTTTCCCACATCCGTTGGGCCCAGGAACATGAAACTGCCTATGGGACGCTGCTCACCCTTAAGCCCCGCGCGAGCACGCCGTATCGCATCAGAGACCGCAACGATCGCATCGTGCTGACCGATGACACGCTGGTGAAGATTGTCCTCAAGGTGGAGCAGCCGCTCCGCCTCCTCTTCTAGGAGTCGTGACGACGGGATGCCCGTCCACTTCGCGATCAACTCAGCGATATCGCTCTCGCGAACCACCATATCGTCCCTGGCCCTGCCCAGGAAGCTAGCGCGTTCCTTCGAGAACTCCTCCTCGAGGGCACGCCACTCGGTCTTCAGATCCGCCGCGTGTTCATAGTTCCCGCGCTGAGCTGACGCCGACTCTTCATCCTGCAAGCGCTTTATCTTGCGCTCCATCTCTGTGAGGTCAGGCGGCAAGCTCTCGACATCCAACCTCAGCTTGGCCGCTGCTTCGTCGATGAGGTCAACGGCCTTGTCCGGCAGGTGACGCCCTGATATGTACCGAGCACTCAAGCGCGCAGCAGCCACCAAGGCGGCATCCTCGAACTCCACTTTATGATGCGCTTCATAGCGCGGCTTTAGGCCCCGGAGGATCTCTATCGCCTCGTCCACCGAAGGCTCTTCGAGCCACACCGGCTGGAAACGACGTTCCAGCGCCGCATCCTTCTCGATGTGCATGCGGTACTCGTCCGGCGTCGTCGCACCGATCACCTGCAGTTCCCCACGAGCCAGCGCTGGCTTCATGATGTTGGCGGCGTCGATGCCTCCCTCTGCTGCTCCGGCGCCGACGACCGTGTGCAACTCATCGATGAACAGGATCACCTCTCGCTGAGCCTCCTTCATCTCGTCGATAACCGACTTCAGACGCTCCTCGAACTCACCCCTGAACTTCGAACCCGCCACGATCCCCGCCATATCCAGCGCCAACACACGCTTGCCCCGCAAAGACTCAGGAACGTCCTCCGCGATGATCCGCTGCGCGAGGCCTTCGGCGATGGCCGTCTTGCCGATGCCCGCGCCACCGATGATGACCGGGTTGTTCTTGGTACGCCGCGTCAGGGTCTGCATCACCCGTCGGATCTCATAGGACCGACCTATCACCGGATCAAGCTTCCCTTCCCGCGCCAGCGCAGTCAGGTCGATCGTGTACCGATCCAACGCCTGGTAGTGACTCTCAGCCCTCGGATCTATCACACGGTGACTACCACGCACCTCTTGAAGCGCCTGATACACGCGTTCCTTATCCACCCCGTAGCGCTTCAGGATGATCGCCGTGTCACCGCGCTCATCAGAGATAGCCGCGATGAACAAGTGCTCCGTACCGATGTACTCATCGTGGAGCCGCTCAACCTCCTGCTTCGCTGCCTGTAACAGCTCAAGGGCGCGAGGAGTCGGATGGATCTGCGTCGACTGCGCGCTGACCTGAGGCGTCTCTTGGAGCGCGACCTCAAGATCGCGCCGTACCTGGTCGACGCTCACGCCTAACTCTTCGAGCAGTTGAACCGGCACGCTCTTTGCCGTCTCCAACAACGCTAGGACGACATGTTCAACGTCCCACTGCGGGTGCTTGAAGCGGCGAACCACGTCATACGATGCGCCGACCGCTTCCTGCGCTTGTTCAGTGAAATCATCCTACTTGAAAACCATATTCCTGATGTCCTTTCATCGAATGGGACAGGGCGTTCAGATCCCTACGACCGCTCACCCAACTCGTCGCGAAGCCGCCGAACTTCGCGCTCAAGATCGGCCATCCTGGCGCTCATGCGCATCATGACATCGACACCCGCGAGGTTCATGCCGAGTTCATCGATCAACGACCTGATCCAACGTGCCTGCTGCACGTCCAGCGGGGAGTACATGCGGATATTCCCTCGCGACCGCGCAGGCTCAACTAACCCCACGCGTTCGTAGTAACGAAGCGTCTGCGCATGTACGCCGACCATCCGCGCGGCGACGCTGATCACGTAGCATGGCTCGTCATCTACGGCCCCTTGCGTAACGGTCACTCGCGTTTCGGCTATTACTCTCTCGGCCATGCCCAACCACCTCTTGGTCGCCTGCTACATCCCTCCGGAGTCCAACTCCTTCAGTTGTTCGAATAAGTTGCGCTGTTCCGGCCCCATATCCTTGGGAAGGACAGCCTGCACGGTGACCAACTCGTCACCATGAGTGCCAGCGGCTGCTCCACGTTTGAGGGGCATGCCCTTCCCCTTGAGCCTGAAAACCTTCCCGTTCTCGGTCTCAGGAGGAAGCTTTAGCGCGACTTTTTTTCCCGTGATCATCGGCACCTCGACCTCCCCGCCCAGCACCATGTCCAAGAGCGGCACCGCCACGGTAGTAGCCAGATCATCGCCATCGCGATGGAATGTCTTATGGGGAGAGACCGTCACAACCAAATAGATATCCAGGCCTGCACGCCTTTGCCCTGACGCGCCTATATGCACACGGGATCCAGAGCGCACTCCAGCCGGTATGGACACCTCAAGCCTACGAGCAGCGCCTCCCGTCATTGGACTCGCTGGCATCGTCACCGTCCGCGCAGTTCCCGCGTACGCCTCTTCCAGCGTCACCGTCACCGGAACGTCGGTACGCCTTGGTGCCGAAATATCCTCAACATGCACCCCACCCAACCCGCCTCCGCCGAAGATGTCGCCGAACATATCCCCGAGCCCACCGGGCTCCGGACGCTGCCTCCCCCGGTTGAACCAAGAACGCGGCGAAGCACCGCCGCCGCTCCGCTGGTATTGATCCGCGTTGCGCCAGTTGCTACCGAAGCGATCATACTTCTTGCGATCCTCAGCATTCGAAAGTACTTGGTAGGCTTCGTTGATCTGCTTGAACTTGGCCTCTGCGGAATCATCCCCGCGGTTCACGTCCGGGTGGTACTGACGCGCCAAACGCCGATACGCCCCGCGGATATCTTTCTCCGACGCGCCCCGATCCACTCCCAACGTCTCGTAATAATCGCCTGCCATGATCCTCTTCACACCGCGTCCCATTGCCTGGCCAACGCTATATCTGATGCCATTCCAAGGTTGAGCGATACACGCTCAACCTCCTCGGCTGATCATTCCCTTGCCGGTGCCCTATGCACTCTGCTGATGACCATACTGATTTTAGCAAACCTTGAGTGAGTACCTGTCAAGGTTCAATCGAATGGCGTTCCTTGCACCTAAGGCGTGCGTGACCCCTGAACCGACTGCGAACCGCCCGCCCTCGGCCAGCACATAACCACGTTGACGGGCCTCAACGCTCACCTGTTATCATGAGCGTTCGTTGAGAGCCACTGAGTCGGAGAGTCCGGCCCACGTAGCCCCCTATGCGGAGTAGGCTAACCGCCGCGCAGGGAACAACCAATGAAGGGGGTTGCCATCATGTCCCACGTATTGTCTCTACGGTGCAAGGAGTGCTCCCGGGAATACCCGGTCGAGGCGCTCAATGTCTGCGATTTCTGCTTCGGTCCGCTTGAGGTTGTCTACGACCTCCAAGCTATCGCCAAATCGACCTCTCGTGAAAAGATCGCGAGTGGCCCGAATAGCCTTTGGCGTTACGCGGACTTCCTCCCTGCCGAGTACAACCCAGCCATCGACATCAACGCGGGATTCACCCCGCTCATCCGCTCGCGTGGTCTCGCCGAGCGGCTAGGTCTCGACGAGCTCTGGATCAAGAACGACAGCGTCAATCCGTCGTACTCGTTCAAGGATCGCGTTGTCGCCGTGGCCGCAGCGAAGGCGCTGGAGCTCGGCTTCGACACCATCGCATGTGCGTCCACCGGCAATCTCGCCTGCGCCGTAGCGGCCGTCGCCGCGCGCTCCGGCATGAAGTCCTACGTGTTCATCCCGTCTAACCTTGAGGCCGGAAAGATCCTGGGCGCCGCGATCTACAACCCCACCATGGTTGCCATCGACGGCTCCTACGACGACGTCAACCGGCTCTGCAGCGAGATCGCGGATTCCTATCCGTGGGCATTCGTGAACATCAACGTCCGGCCGTTCTACGCTGACGGCAGCAAGACGCTGGGCTACGAAGTTGCGGAGCAGCTAGGTTGGCGCGCACCGGATCACGCCGTAGCACCATCCGCCTCAGGCGCGATGTTCACCAAGATTTACCAGGGCCTCAAAGAATTCGAAGCCACTGGCCTCATCAGTCATGTCCACACCAAGATGCACTCGGCCCAGGCCCGCGGATGCAGCCCTATCGCATCGGCCTACGAAGAAGGTCGGTTCGTGATCCGCCCCGTGAAGCCCAGCAGCCTTGCCACATCGCTGGCCATCGGCAACCCAGCCGACGGCTACTACGCACTCAAGGTCATCGAAGCGTCCGGCGGCTCTGCCGTCATCGCAGAAGAGAACGAGATCGCCGATGGCGTCAAGCTCCTCGCGGAAACCGAAGGCATCTTCACCGAAGGCGCTGGCGGGGTAGCCATCACTGGCCTGAAACATTTGGTCGAGACAGGTAAGATTAAGCGCGACGAGTCCGTCGTCGTCTACATCACGGGCAACGGACTCAAAACAACCGAACTGGTCGCTGACGTGGTCAACCCCGTGCTCATCGAACCTAACGTAGAAGCGTTCGAAGCGGCCATGGCTGCCCGAGCGGCCAAGTAGCAGTAGCAGGCGTAACCGACATGCCCATTGAAAAAGTACGATTGACGTTCCTGGACAGGCTCATTAAAGAGCCTGTCATCTACAGAGTGGGTCGCGACTTCAAAGTTGAAACCAATATCCGCCGTGCTGACATCCAAGAAGGTATCGGATGGGTCATCCTCGAACTTGAAGGGGAACAGAAGTCCATCGATGATGCCCTGGAATGGGTTCGGTCGGTCGGTGTTCGGGTCGACCCAGCAGTGGGCGACGTAGTCGAAGGCTAGCGAAAGCTAACCCAATCAGCACGGCCATCGGCGCACGCCGATGGCCGATGGAAAGAAGGCAAGCTACATGAGCGTAACGGTACGCATCCCTGGCCCGCTTCGGAAGATCACCGAAGGCGCGGACAAGGTACAGATGGAAGGCGAAGACCTCAGTCAACTTATCAGTGCCCTGGAGGCCCAATTCCCGGGCATGCAAGAGCGCCTGCTAGACGACAACGGTGAATTGCGCTACTTCGTGAATCTCTACCTGAACAACGAGGACATCAGGTTCCTCGATGGTCTCAAGACCGCCGTCAAGTCAGGCGACGAGATCAGCATCGTTCCCGCCGTCGCTGGCGGCTGCTAGCTCGAACGCATCTCCATCAAGGGAGCATAAGACATCGAGCCTCAGCCCAAAGACTCCGACCGGGTAGACGACGAGCCTGAAGTAGACGAGCCAGAAGACGACGAGTCCGACGAGTTCGAGGATTACGACGACGATGAGCTCGACGAATTCGAAGAACTCAACGCGTCGAACTCCTCGGCAACGTTCCTCGATCAGCGCTGGTTTCGTTGGGTTGCCATCGGCATAGCGGCTCTTGTCGTGATGTCGTTTTCGCTGCCCGTCCTTGCTCCGTTTTTCGGCAACAGCTCCCCCAGCGCTGCTGATCCCAACGAGCCTCAATCCCTCCCCGACTTCATCCTGCCCACCGCAGATGGTGGAGACATGCGCCTCTCTGAGCGCGCCGCTTCCTACTCCACCATCGTCCTCATCTTCCACCGTGGTTACGACTGCACAGGTTGCCGCGCCCAGCTTGCTGAACTGCAATCCGGCTACAACGACCTGCGCATCGAAGGCGCTGAAGTCCTCGCCATCGGCCTCGACGACCAACTCAACACGCAACGACTCGCGCAGCAATTGAACGTCCGCTTCCCCATGCTCGTCGACGCAACTGGCGTAGTCGCCTCCAGTTACGGCCTCCGTCAAGCACTCGAGACCGACTTCACCAGCGCGATCCTGATCCTGAACGGTGATCTCCAGTTGCTCGCCACTCGCCTCGCGACCAGCACCGACCAAACCCTACCGGTAGAAGCCATCGTCGACGCGATTCGCGAAGCCAATGGCACCGGCAACGCAGGCGGCACCGCTAGCTAGCCGGACGCGCTAGGCCATCTGGCCTCGCCGGGGTAGAATCCCCGCCGTGACCCAATCCACCCGCACAAGACCATTCCATTGGGTGAGCCGCGACGCCTGGCTCATCATCAGTGCGCGCTCTTTGCGAACCTTCGCCCAAGCGTCGATCTCTGTATTCTTCGCCATATACATGGTCGAGCTTGGCTACTCAATAACCGAAGCCGGCCTCCTCGCCACCATCGGTTCGGGCGGCAGCGCCGTCTTCGCGTTCCTCATCGTCTTCGTAGGGGACACCATCGGTCGTCGGAAACTCCTCGTGGGTTTCTCCATCCTCATGGGCCTCGGCGGACTCGGATTCGCCTTCACCGATGAGTACGCCGTACTCGCGCTCGTCTCGTTCTTCATGGGCAGCCTAGCAATCACTGGCGGAGGCCCCCGTGGGCCGATCCAGCCGCTAGAGACGGCAAGCCTCCCCGATACCACCGACGCGGAACACCGAACCGAACTCTACGCGCTGTCCGGCATCATCGAACGCATCGCCAGGGTCCTCGGCAGCCTCGCCGCCGCCCTACCCGCCCTGTTCGTCGTCGTCTTCGATATCACCGACGTTCAGAGCTTCAAAGTGATGTTCGTCTCATACGCCGTGATCATGCTCGCGTCGGCACTCATGTACTCGTTCCTCTCACCTGCCGTGACACACCACGCAACCGTCGCAGGAACGGAACCGAAACGCGGTTGGCAGAACCCACTTGCACTGCCTTCCCGCCGTACCATCTTCACCCTCGCCGCTATCTTCTCCGTCGACAGCTTCGCCACACGCTTCGTCTTCTTCGCTCTCGTTGCGCTGTGGTTCAAAACCAAGTTCGGCCTCGACCTTAGTGAGGTCAGTTACCAACTCGCCGCCTCAACCCTGCTCAGCGCTGTATCCCTCTGGGCGGCAGCCAAGCTCGCCAACAGGATCGGGCTGCTGAACACCATCGTCTTCACGCACATCTCGGCCGTCATATGCACGGTCGTGTCCCGTCAAGTGGTGTAAGAGCGTCACCCTCGTACTGTGATCAGGCTGCTCCAACGGGGAG
>JAQCEV010000131.1 GCA_027618515.1 Chloroflexota bacterium
CGCATCATCGCGACGTAGTCCGCATCCGCGATGCGCTCCATCGCGACCCTAGCGCCACGCACAGCAAGCCCGCGACCACGGTCGAGCAACCTACGCGCACGCTCGCTCATGGGCGTATCAGTAGCAACGATGGGGATAACCGCCAGTGCACTAGCCTCAGGTGGATCAGCCGCAGGTGCATCTACGTCATGCGAATCACCGTAGGTCGCATCTGCCGCCGACGTGTCGTCCTCAGGTGCATCGGCCTCACGCGGATCGCCCTCAGGCGTGTCGTCTTCCGGTGGATCAGCCACCGGTGGGTTAGCGTCTCGCGGATCGGTCTCAGGCGCGTCGTTGTCCGGTGTGTCGTCCTGAAGTGGGTCACCCTCAGGCACGTCGTCCTCCGGTGCATCTAAGTCACGCGAAGCAGCCTCAGGCGCTCCAGCCTCAAGCGCACCAGCCTGAGGCGAGTCTGCCTCAGGCGGACTCGCCTCAGGTATGTCGTCGTCGGGTGGATCAGAGGAAAAGGAGCTCGTCATAGTCTGTCGCCCAGCTTATCCGCAGGCCTACGCCGCTGGAAGACCTAGCCTGGGCGGTTCGCCCGCGCTTTCTGGTGGCCCACAGTGAGTGCTAGGCCCTCAGCCAGCCCCACCTGCCACTGCCACCCCGTCTCGCGAGTCAGTTTCGCGGCGTCCAGCGTCACCCGACGAACTTCGCCCGGTCGCTCCTCCGCATACTCGACGATGCCCTCGAAGCCACAAGCGTTCGTCAACTCGCGCGTAACCTCGTTCACCGACGACGCCACGCCCGTGCCAACGTTGTACGCGCCCTGCAACCGACGCTCGATCGCCTCAACGTTCGCCTGTGCCACATCACCCACGTACACGAAATCGCGCTGCTGGTCGCCGTCGCCGAAGATCACTGGCGTCTCGCCCTTCAGCATCCGGTTCGTGAAGATCGCGACAACCCCTGCCTCACCCTCCGGCGTCTGGCGAGGGCCGAACACGTTCGCGTAGCGCAGGGCCGTGTACGAGAAACCATACGTATCGTGGTACATGCGCAGGTACGTCTCAACTGACGCCTTCGCTGCACCGTACGGGGAAAGCGGCGCTATCGGCGTCGCCTCATCTGCTGGAACCACCTCAGGATCGCCGTACAGCGCCCCGCCCGTCGAAGCGAACACCAAGTGCTCCACCCCGGCGGCACGTGAAGCCTCAAGCACCTGGAGCGACCCCACAACGTTGGTCAGCGCATCCGCTGCCGGATCGCGCGACGAAAGGGCCACGCTGATCTGTGCCGCGTGGTGATCAACCACCTGCGGCTTGAACGATGCCAACACTCCCGCCAACGCCTCAGCGTCGCAGATATCAACTTCGAAGAACTCCGCTCGGGGATTCAGGTTCTCGCGGTTCCCCGTCACCAGCGAATCCACGATGCCGACCACGTTGCCGCGCTCGATCAGCGCATCAACGACGTGCGAGCCGATGAACCCTGCCCCGCCTGTTACCACGATGCGGATGGGATCAGCCATTGCTCTGCGACTCCGATCGTCGACGCCTGCGGCGCTCCGCGCTATGGGACAAGCCCTTGGGCTGCGAATCGTCCCTCGGTAGCACCGTCGTGTGCTTCCGTGTGTGCCTCCACGCCAGCAAAGCCACGCTCAGGCCCACGAACACGATGCCCACGATCTGGGCTGTCGGTATCGCCCCAACCTTCCAATTCCCGTCACGCAGGAACTCCAGCCCGAAGCGCTCCGCCCCGTACCAGATGAAGTAGAGCAACAAGATATCGCCCACGATCAACCGCGTGGCGAAACGTCGCCCCACGTACAAGATCACCGCCACGCCGATCGCGCTCAGGATCGACTCGTAAAGGAAAAGAGGGTGGAAATGCGTCTCGCTCAGGTACGCGATCGGCCGGTGTACCTCATCGATGGGAATACCCCACGGCAGGTCCGTCGGAGGTCCGAATAACTCCTGGTTGAAGAAATTTCCCCACCGACCAACCGCCTGCCCAACAAGGAATGCAGGCGCGCCGATGTCCAACCAGCGTAGAACGCGCATCCGCGGTGGCCCGTGGTGCTCAGACCGCGAGCGGTTGACCCACCATAGGTAGAGCACCAGCCCGAAGATCGCCCCTGCGAGTCCGCCGAAGATGCCGATACCACCGTTCCAAACCTTGATGATTTCAGCAGGGTGACTGCTGTAGTACGGCCACTCATTACGATCCAGCACGTGGTAGATGCGCGCGCCCACGATAGCGAACAGCGCACCTATCACCGCTAGGTTGACCACATGATCGGGCTCCTCGCCGTAGCGCCTTGCCTCTCGTTGGGCTATGAAAATCCCAGCACCGATTCCACTCAAGATCATGAGCGAATAGAAGCGGATCTCCAACGCTCCGATGGAGATCCCCTGCATGGTGATATCGAACGTCATGTATCTATTCCTACCGCGATGGCACAGCCATCGGCCCTGGGCGTAACCGCCTCTGCGATATGATACGTCCACGCTCCCCGGGATGTCTCATCGCAGAGGTGTCAGTCTATTTCTTGCCCAGCCGGTACATCCGCGTCCCGCAGTCCGGGCACTGCCCCTCAGTAGCAGGACGCCCGTTCTTCATCGTGACTGTCTTTGAATTCGCGATCATCTGCTCTGAACGACACTTCATGCAGTATCCAATCATTGCTTCCCTCCTCAAGCCCTGAACTTTCCCGACTTACCCGCGCCGCCTGGCATCCTAGTGATTCTCGCGACAGTCGGTCAACGAGAAAATCTCTGGCAAATTCATCCCTTTCCCCATTGCATTCCCGAAACCGAAATCAGCCACATCTGCCTCTGATATTCAAGTCTGGACGGAGTTTTAGACCAGGTCTGTCCAAAGTAAAAATGGCGGTATGCCAGTAAACTTGAACCTACGCCTGCGGACTCGTTGACACCCCCGAACCACCACCTCTATAGTGCCCGCGTTCCCCTTTCGACTCTCTCCGCCTGGTTTTCAACATGGGCGTCCTCTCAAGCCAACAGATCCATAGCCTCATCGACAGCGACCAGCCCCTGGTATCTGATGTCGTTGACCTCGACACGCAGCTCCAGCCCAACGGCATCGACCTCACCCTTGGCTCGCTTGAATCCCTCGCTGGCCCAGGCCAGATCGGCCTCACCAACGACGACCGTATCCTCGCCCCCACCGTTGACGTGCCCTTCGGCGCCGACGGCTTCGCCCACCTCGCCCCTGGCGTCTACATCGCCCGTCTCAACGAGGCCGTCGCCCTGCCCGCAACCGTTATGGCGCTCGCGAAGCCCCGCTCCAGCCTGCTCCGGAACGGTGTCACCGTGAACAACGCTGTATGGGACGCGGGCTACGCAGGTCGCTCCCAGGTGCAACTCGTCGTCAGCAACCCCGAGGGATTCCGCGTCGCCCGAAACGCACGGATCGTCCAGATGGTCTTCCTCACCCTCGACACCGCGACTGACTCCCTCTACTCCGGCATCTACCAAGGTGAGAAACTCGACCAGGCGCCGCGTGGCTAGCAGCAAAGGCTCAGCAGACGTCATCATCGTGGGCGGAGGCGTAATCGGTTGCGCCGTTGCCTACTTCCTCGCCGCCGAGCACGGCGTAGAGTCCGTCATAATCGAGCGTAACGGCATCGCCAGTGGAGCTTCAGGCGGCGCAGCGGGCGAGCTCGCCGCCACTGAACTCCTAGAGAAGGGTGGCCACCGGTCAGCCCCCGTTTTCACGCGATTCCTCCAAGAGGGCGTCTCCCTCCACGCCAACCTAGCGCCCGCGCTCCTTGAAGAATCCGGCGTCGATTATCTCCTCAGCGACATCCCCATGCTCCGGCCAGCATTCACCGACGAGGAAACCACCGGCCTGAAGGATGAGCTCGCGCATCTGCAACAGTCGGGCATCGAGGCCTCCTGGGTCGAGCCCGAAAACATTCAGGCCATGCACTCTTGGCTCGCCGAGGATGCCATCGGCGCCATCCTCTCCACCGAACTCCAGCTTGAGTCCTACCCCTTCGCCCTTGCCCTCGCCCAAGCTGCTGAACAGCATGGCGTCACCATACGCACCGGCGAAGTGACCGGCCTAGAGCGCTCTGGCGGGCGCATCACCGGAGTCCGCCTAGGCGACGAGACACTGAGCGCCGAAACCGTCGTCATCGCCAACGGCCCCTGGTCTCAGTTCGCCGGCGAGTGGATCGGCCTGGACATCCCCGTCATCCCCCTCCGTGGTCAGATCGTCCACCTGGACCTCCCGCGCGGCGCACCTCGACCACGCCAAGCCATCTTCCACCCCACCGGCTACGTCCTCCCCAAGGCGGGCGGCAGCCTCTACGTCGGCACCACCATCGAAGATGTCGGTTTCGACACGGAGCCCACCACCGAGGCGCGCGATTCCATCATGGAAGCCGTCGCCCGCATCGCGCCACAGGTCATGGACATCCCCATCAAGCAGATGTCCGCCTGCCTCCGCCCCTACTCCACCGACGACATGCCCATCATCGGTGCAGTCCCTGGTATCGACGGCCTGTTCATCGCCACGGGCCACGGCTTCAAGGGCATCACCCTCTGTCTCGTCACTGGCAAGAATCTCGCCGAACTGATGATCCAAGGCGCCAGCAGCTTCCCCATGGACGAATTCTCGCCCGCGCGCCTCTCCCCCCGATAAGCGCCTCTGCCATGGCCAGCAACCTCACTACATCCACCGCCAGCGAACTCGCCGCCCTCGTGCGCGACCGACAGCTATCGCCCGTGGAGATCACCGCCCATTTCCTCGACCGCATCGACGCCCACAACGGGGATCTCAACGCCTTCGTCACCGTCGCTGATGAAGCCGCTATGACCGACGCTCACCGCGCCGAAGCAGCCCTCCTCTCAGGAGAAGCGCTCGGACCGCTCCACGGCGTACCTATCGCCATCAAAGACCTCAACGCCACCAAGGGCCTCACCACCACCTACGGCTCCCAACTCCAGCGTGACAACGTCCCCGACCACGATGACATCATCGTCGAGCGCCTCCGCGCCGCTGGCGCCATCATCGTCGGCAAGACCACAACTCCCGAATACGGCTGGAAAGCCACCACCGAAAGCCTCCTCACCGGCGCCACCCATAATCCCTGGAACCTGGACCTAACGTCCGGCGGCTCCAGCGGAGGATCAGCAGCAGCCGTCAGCGCCCATCTCGTCCCCATCGCGACCGGCTCGGACGGCGGAGGATCAATCCGCATCCCCGCCAGCTTCTGCGGCGTCTACGGCATCAAACCCACCTTCGGGCGTGTCCCCGCCTCCTACACCGGCCTCGGTGGATGGCGCGTGCTGGCCCAGGGCGGCCCACTCACCACCAACGTCCGCGACGCCGCGCTCATGCTCGACGTCATCTCTGGCCCCGACGCGCGAGACGCCACCTGCATCGCCGACGCCCCACCACCATTCGAGCGCGCCATCGAGAACGCCACCGTCGACCGCGTGCGCATCGCGTGGGCCCCCGCCATGGACGACCGCCCCATCGATCCCGAGATCCGCGACATCTGTGCAGCCGCCGCCTACGCCTTCGAATCCCTAGGGGCATCGATCGAAGAAGCCATGCCCGCTGTGGAGACCGGCCCCACCATGGACGCCTTCGCCACCATGTTCCTAACCGACTACGCCGTATCCCTTGGCCCCCTCGTTGCCGCAGGCCACGGCGGCGTCCTACCAGAACGATTCGTCGAGTGGATATCAGCCGCCACTGAATGGTCCGCAGCCCGATTCGCCCGCGCCCTCCGCGAACGCGAGTGGCATCGCCGCCGCTTCGAGGAGCTATTCGACTCCTACGACCTGCTCCTCATGCCCACCATGGCAACCGCCGCATTCCTCATCGACCACCAACCCAGCGTCATCGACGGCAGGCCCGTCGATCCTATGAGCGGGTTCACCCCGTTCTGCTACCACGCCAACCTCGCGGGCCTTCCCGCCGCTAGCGTCCCCTGTGGTTTCACCAAGAGCGGTCTCCCCGTCGGCCTCCAGATCATCGGTGCGTGGGGCGACGAAGAAACAGTACTGCGAGCGTCAGCAGCCTTCGAAGCCGCCAACCCATGGGCTCACCACATCCCCGAGCGCTTCCTCTGGGAGCCCTCAGCGGATTGACGACCACCTGAGCCGACCTAGCCTACGCACAGGCGGCCAGTAG
>JAQCEV010000132.1 GCA_027618515.1 Chloroflexota bacterium
TGGGCATTCTTGAAGCGGTGATAGGTGGCCTCGAGGCGATGGCTGATCCGATCGTGATCGTGGCTATCTTGGGCGGGGCGCTGGTAGGGTTGGCCAGCGGTGCTTTGCCCGCAACGGGGTTACCCGGCATCATTGTCCTCATCAGTCTTGCGGTTTACATGGATCCGAAGGTCGCGATCGCGCTTGCTATGGGTATGGCAGCGCCAGTGCAATCCAGTGATACCTTGCCGTCAGTATTGCTTGGCGTGCCGGGAAGCGTTTCCTCTCAAGCCACGATCATCGACGGGTATCCGATGGCCCGTCAGGGTCGAGCGGGCGAGGCTCTGGGGGCTGCTTACCTGGCCTCGTTGATCGGCGGCGTTGTGGCTGCCGTGCTGATTGCGCTGGTGATGCCCATGGCACGTTACGTTGTAAACGTGTTCGCATCCCCCGAGTTTTTCGTGATGGGCGTGATGGGCATCGTCGTGGTCGCGGTTGTCAGCGGCGGAGCGATGCTGAAAGGCTTGCTCGCAGCAACAGTTGGCATGGCGGTCGCATCGGTTGGCACAGACCCGGGCCTAGGCCTGCCACGATTCGTTCCTGATTCTGTTCCATACTTGCTCGACGGATTCAACCTCATCATCGTCGTGATCGGCATCTTCGCGTTGCCCGAGATCATGGGGTTGATCATCGAGAATCGCTCTATCGCAACGGATGTCTCTCCCGATGACACTATCCGCGATATCAACGAGGGACGCTGGAAGGGTATGCGGGCGGTGATGCAGAACAAGTTCTTGGTCTTCCGCTCCGTCGTTCTGGGAGTGATCGTGGGAGTGATGCCTGGCATCGGTGGGTCTGTCGTTGACTGGCTCACCTACGCGCAGGCGAGGGCCACCGAGAAGGGAGCGGCGGAGACGTTCGGTACAGGGGACATCCGTGGGGTTATCGCGCCTGAATCGGCGAACAACGCAACTAGTGCTGCTCAGTTGATACCGACGCTGGCATTGGGTATCCCGGGTGGGGCGTACCAGGCTGTGTACCTGGGCTTTTTCCTGCTGCTGGGCTATCAGCCAGGACCACGTTTCCTTAACGACAGCATGGACATCGTCTTCTTGATCGTTTTCAGCCTGCTGTTGGCCAACGTGTTCGGGACGGTGTTGTTGATATTCCTAAGTAAGTACTTCGCTAAGATCGCGTTCGTCTCGCCTCATATCTTGGCGCCGATCATCCTGGCTATCCTATTAGTGGCCGCCTTCACATCCAGAAACAGCTTCTGGGACCTTGGTTTTCTGATGGTCGTTTCGTTGTTCGGCTGGCACATGAAGCGGTACGGATGGCCGCGGCCACCGCTGATCATCGGATTCGTGCTCGGGCCGATCTTGGAGCGTTACCTCGGGCGAGTTTTGGGCGCTTACGACAGTCTGTTTGCTGCGATTGCCAGGCCACCGTCGCTGATCATCATTGCGGTTGCGTTGGCGATCGCCTTCTACTCGGCGAAGCTTGCCCGTGAGAGCAAGGCAAGCGCGGATCTGTTGGTTGAGAAGGTTGAGACCGGAATCGCCGAGCAGAATGTGGATGCTGCTGAGGGGGAATCACGCTAATGGCGAACGAGACCAAACAAGCTGGCTCGGGTGCCGTGATGGATGTCTACAAGCTGGGGCGACGATACATCACGCTAGACGTTATCTTCCGCGCGCTTATGGGGATCGCGTTCGTGGGCATGATCGTGGCAGCGAGCGGAATGCCCAAGACTGACTTCGGTAACCCTGCCGCGTTCCCCATGTTCGTCGGAATCATCGGGCTTGTGCTGTGGATCTCCTCGATAGTCAACGAGTTGGTGAGTTTCTTGAAGGGGCGCAAGCAGGGCCGTATCTACGACATCACGTTCCAGACGGCTGGCATGCGGCCGCTGACCGTTTGGCTTCGGACCGCTTGGGTTTTCGGGGTCATGGGCGGGACGATCGTTGGCGTTTGGCTGGTGAACTTCCACATCGCCATCCCCGCGTTCGTGATCATCTACCTCCGTTTCGTCGGCAAACTGCGGTGGAGATCAACGATTCTCTTGGGTTTCGTAATGGAACTCCCCATCGCCTTTTTATATGGTGCGATCATTCATACGGTCTGGCCAACGAGTGTGTTGGAACGCCTGTTCGATTTTTCGCTCCAGGCCCCGTTCGATTATCTTCTGAGAGATCTGCCGATCTAGCGAGGAGGTCCGATAATGCTGAGCGTTGAACAGAACGAGCGCTTGACCCAGGTTGGGCCAGGTACGCCGATGGGTGAGTTGCAGAGGCGGTACTGGCATCCAGTAGCGGTCGATCGCAAGCTCGCGGAGAACCCCGTGAAGGCAGTTCGCCTGCTGGGCGAGAACATGACGCTGTTCAAGGATCGCCAGGGACGACTGGGACTGGTCGGTCAGCGTTGCGCTCATCGCAGCGTCGATCTGAAGCACGGGATACCTGAGCAAGATGGCCTGCGCTGTCCCTACCACGGGTGGATGTACGACGCGTCAGGCCAGTGCGTCGAGCAACCCGCAGAGGACCCGGAGCATAACTTCGCGTCGCGGGTGCAGATTCCCGGTTACCACGTTCAGGCGCTGGGGGGCCTGATCTGGGCGTACATCGGGCCTGAGCCTGCGCCGCTGTTGCCTCGGTGGGACATCTTCGTGAAGGAGAACGTGTTCCGTCAGGTCGGCACCACGATGATCAACTGCAACTGGCTCCAGTGCCAGGAGAACTCGGTAGACACCGTTCATGTGGAGTGGATGCACGGAGCGTTCGCGAAGTACGCGCTTGAGCGCAAAGGGATCACGCACGATACTGCGGTGAAGCAGACGGCGAACTTCATGCGCCACCACATCAAGCTGGGGTTCGAGCGCAACGAGTTCGGCATCCAGAAGTATCGATTGCGGGAGGGCGAGGACGAGGCGACGGCACCTTCGTGGAACGAGGGACACCCGCTGGTGTTCCCGAACTACGTGCTGATCGGCGGGCCTGGACGCGAGGAGGTTCAGATGCGAGTGCCGATCGACGACACGACGACCTGGCATCTGGCGTATCAGATATACCATCCTGCGGAGGGTGTGGTGATGCCCGCGCAGGAGACGATCGAGCCATTCGACGTGCCTATCGAGGAGTACCCGGAGTACGTGTTAGGCCAGGACATCTTGGCTTGGCCTTCCCAGGGCCTCATAACGGACAGATCAGTCGAAAAGCTTGCGGAAACCGACCGTGGACTTATCATGTTTCGCAAGATGCTGGAAGAGCAGATGGCCCTAGTCGCCGAAGGGCAAGACCCGATCAACACGTTCAGGGACGCAAGCAAGAATGTACGTATTGACCTCCCCGTGGAGCATTACCCGGGACTCAATGCATATCGGCAAGGTACGGCAGTGTTCGCAAGAGGCCCGAACAACCCGTTGGAGCGGCACATGGACCAGCTGATGGGTACTGTGGCAGGCACGAAAAGCTAGGGATTCCAGATAGGACAGGAGTAGTCCAATGCTTTCAGTTGAACAGAACGAACGATTGACCAGGGTGGGGCCAGGAACACCCATGGGTGAGTTGATGCGTCGCTACTGGTTCCCAGTCGCGACGAGCCAAGACATCGCGGAGAATCCAGTGCGGGCCGTGCGTCTGCTCGGTGAGAATCTGACGCTGTACAAGGATCGCCAGGGGCGACTTGGACTCATAGGTCAGCGTTGCGCGCACCGCAGCGTTGACCTCAAGCACGGCATCCCCGAGCAAGATGGCTTGCGATGTCCGTATCACGGCTGGATGTACGACGCTTCTGGCCAGTGCATCGACCAGCCTGCAGAGGACCCTCAGCACAATTTCGCGTCGCGGGTGCAGATCCCGGGCTACCACGTGGAGGAGTTGGGCGGCCTGATCTGGGGATACATCGGCCCTGAGCCCGCGCCGTTGTTGCCTCGCTGGGACTTATTCGCCTACGACAACGTGTTCCGCGTGGTCGGCACGACGATGCTGCCTTGCAACTGGCTCCAGGCCCAAGAGAACTCCGTAGATACCGTTCACACCGAGTACATGCACGGTGCGTTCGGCGTCTACACGATGGAAGTCTTGGGCATTGATGATCCTGCGGTCGTCAGTCGATTCCAGCGCTTCGTAGATCGCCACCACCTGAAGATCGACTTCAAGCCCGTGAAACACGGGATCCAGAAGTATCGCCTGACCGTTGGCCAGGATGAAACTGCAGGAAGTTGGACGACGGGCCACCCCATGGTGTTCCCGAACTACGTGTTGATCGGTCAGCCGGGCTACAAGGAATTCCAGATCCGCGTGCCTGTGGACGACACGACTACCTACCACCTTTCGTACCATGTGTACTTCCCGGGCCCTGGCGTTGAGATTCCTGAACAGACGACTGTGCCTTCGTTCGAAGTGCCGATCCGCCCCTACCCTGACTACGTGTTGGGTCAGGACATCGTTGCGTGGCCGGCGCAAGGGCCGATCATGGATCGAAGCGTGGAGAAGTTGGCCGAGACCGACCGTGGGTTGATCATGTTCCGCAAGCAACTTGAGGACAACATACGGTTGGTGGAAGCGGGTCAGGACCCGATGAACGTGTTCCGCGACCCTGCGGAGAATCAGTGCATAGACCTTGAGATGGAGGATTATGGGCCGCTGTTGAACTACACGTCCGGCTACCTCCAACACAACAACGCTGGGCCATTCAACACGGCGATAGACGTGCTGGATGGTTTCTTGGCGAAGACGGCAGCAGCGAACAAGAGCCAACGCGCGGCTGAACCCGCGCAACAAAATCTTTAGCGCGGATCAAATAGGGGAGAAGTTAGATGTCAGAACTTGAAGGTAAAGTAGTCGCGATCACCGGTGCGGCCCGGGGCATGGGCAGGGCGTTCACCGAGGCGTACCTGGAGCAGGGAGCCAAGGTAGTCGCGATGGATTTGTCCTGGGAACCCACGGGATTCTCGACCGATGACGATAGCGCCTACCTCAAGGTGCTCCAGACCAACGACAACGCTATCGTCTCCACGACCGACGTGACCAGCGATGAGCAACTCGACGCGTCGTTTGACGCGATGATGGCGAAGTGGGGCACCTGCGACGTGCTGATCAACGACGCGGCCATGCGCTCGCGCAACCTGTTCCCGCCCACGGGTCGGCGTTTGACGCTCGACACGACGGACGAGGACTGGACGAAGATGTTCGCGGTCAACGTGTTCGGTGCGCTGAAGGCGACCCGCCGCTTCGTGCGACCGATGATCGAGAAGAAGAGCGGCAGCATCATGTCGGTCATCAGCAGCGGTGCGCTGCACAGCTCCTTCGGTGGCGCACAGATGGCGTTCCGCCCGAGCAGCATGGAGATGCCCTACCAGTCCACGAAGGCCGCACTGTTGACGATGATGTTCTACCTCGCAGACGAGATCAAGAAGGACAACGTCGCAGTCAACCTGATGGTGCCTGGCCACACGCGCACCACCGGATTCGATGAGCAGAACATCGCTAGGCGCGAAGCTGGTATCGGCTCCGGCCGTGCGCCTGCTCCTCTGACTCCTCAGCACATCGTGCCTCTGGCGTTGTTCCTCGGCGGACGCGACGCCGCGTCCGGCGTGACCGGGAAGTGCTTCGATGCAACGACCTGGAACATCGAACATGGCATCGGTACGCAGACGCAGTTCGAGGACTTGGCGGGAGCCGCCGTTTCCGAGAACCCGGCAGTCGCTGGTCGGTAATTTTGCGATAGGTTGGCCCCGGTGTGCTTGATGACCAAGCCGCCGGGGCTTTTTCTTTGTGTGACGATTCAAATCAACGCTTGGAGGTGTTCATGGGCACGCTGAGAGTTCTTTGGAGAGACGCCGACCGCCTGCCCTACCTTCATACGGTACGGGATGCGGCACTGGCGTACGGCACAGTGGTTGAGCTGATCCAGGCGGAGACACGGGAGTTCGGCGAACTGCTGCTAGACGACCGGGTGGACGTAGTGGCGGAGAATTACTGGAATCAGCAGATGAACCGAGCGGTGAAAGGCTGGCCGCTGGTTGCGTTGGCTGCGGCCGTGAACACGCACAACGAACAGTTCGTTGTGCGCCCGGGCATAACGTCCGGTCGTGTCCCGTCAAGTGGTGTAAGAGCGTCACCCTCGTACTGTGATCAGGCTGCTCCAACGGGGAG
>JAQCEV010000133.1 GCA_027618515.1 Chloroflexota bacterium
CGGCTTCCCTCACCCAATAATCCAGCCGATAAGCGTCGTGATTCTGGGCCCGCCTTCCGCAAATGCAGCGGCGATATTGATTGGGACGTAGATGTCTCCAAAGGGTAGGGTGCTGCCAGCAGCGACCACCATCGAAGTAGTGGAATTCCCATCCTTATTCACCCCGATGTTCGGACCGACGCCGAACTCGAGGCCGTCTTCGGTCCGGAACCCGGCCATCCACGAGACGCCCACGTTCAGTTCGTCCTGCTCGACACCGCCCACGAGGAAAATCCATTCCATGAGCGCGGTCACACCGCTGTTCGTCGACATGACCTGAGTTTCGAACTGCCAACCGAACTGACTCATGATGTTGCTCATATCGGCCTCCGCGCGTTGCTTCGCCAGGTCGCCGGTGAAGGTTGTGAATCCAAAGCGCGGACCGGGCAGATGCTGTCGATGTAGGACCAGTGCGGCGCGGTCGGCGGGGACTTCGGGACGCTGTTGGGACATTGCCGGCTGCACAGCCGTAAAGGTCATCAACGCGGCGATGGTGAGCGGGATCATCTTGTTTGACATGGTTCTATCTCCATGGTGCCGGGGTGGACTGCCTTGTTCACGGATGAACGATGCCGATTTGGGCTTGGCTCCTCTGTACGTCGCGACACTCAGATCGCGGTCGCGATTGGGTAGACATGACGTAGGCCGACCCAGATGGGCGTGGGGCGTCTCTCCTGCCCATCCCTGCGACCCGCCCTCTGCCTTAGCTTCAGCCGTCCTGCTCCTCGGATCCCGCGTCCTTGTGCCCGCTCCAGACCCACTCGTAGTCCTCCGCGAAGTCTTTGGTTTCGACGGGTTCCGTCCTGGCCAGCGGGAGGTCGTGGATGCCGTGCTTGCCGGTCGCGACTGCATTGCGGTCATGCCGACCGGCGCGGGGAAGTCGCTGACGTACCAACTGCCGGCACGGCTACTCGAGGGCACCGTCTTGGTGATCTCTCCGCTCATCAGCCTTATGAAAGACCAGGTGGACGCGTTGCACGCGCTGGGCTTCAAGGCCGTCGCCATTAACTCGACCCTCGATAGGGAGGAGCGCGAGGCGCGACTGGACGGAGTTCGTCGCGGGGCATACGAGTTGGTATACCTGGCACCGGAGGCCTTGGAGGGACGCCTGCGTGACTTCCTGGAGGGCTGTCCGATCTCGTTGTTGGTCGTCGATGAAGCCCACTGTATCAGTCAGTGGGGCCACGACTTCCGACCGTCCTATCGGCGCCTACAAGGGCTGAAGGACGGCCTCGATGTACCTGTGCTGGCACTGACTGCGACGGCGACTCGGGCAGTTGCCCGAGACATTCTCAAACAGCTGGGAATGCGAAAGCCTGCCGGGTTCAAAGGTTCGTTCTTTCGCGCCAACCTGAACGTGGCCGTGCGGAAAAAAGGTGTCGGTAACACCCGTAACGAGATCCTGGCGCTCATCCGGAGACGGAGCGGCGACAGTGGGATCGTCTATTGTCTGAGCAGGAAGGGTGTCGAGCAGACGACCGACTTTCTCAAAGAACACGGTGTGAGGGCGCTTCCTTATCATGCCGGACTCTCTGCCCAGGAGCGGATCAGGAATCAGGAAGCGTTCCAGCGCGATGACATCGACGTCATCGTGGCGACGGTGGCCTTCGGCATGGGCATCGACAAATCGAATGTGCGCTTCGTCATCCATCGGGACATGCCGAAGGACGTCGAGTCGTGGTATCAGGAGATCGGGCGGGCCGGCAGGGACGGACTGGATAGCGACTGCCTGCTTTTCTATTCGTGGGCCGATGTGAAGATGCACGAGCGCTTCTTGAATGACATCGATGACCCGGATGTTTGGCATATCAAACGTCAGGCCACGGTCGATCTCTTTCAGTTGGTCGAGACCGGGCGCTGTCGGCACCAAGCCATTCTGGCGCACTTCGACGAGGCCATGGGTCCATGTCACACGTCGTGCGACGTGTGCTCAGGTGTGAGTGTCGCGGAGATGGCCGCGGATTACCTGCCTGCCGGGTCCAGCGGCAAGGCTCGGTCTGCGGCCCGCCACGTCAGCTCGACGGCGGGCTCGCTCGATCCCGCGGAGGAAGCGCTCTTTCAAAGGCTCCGCGATGTCCGGAAGGACATCGCAGACCGCCAGGGTGTACCGGCCTACATCGTGTTCAGCGACAAAGTGCTGCGTGACTTGGCATCCGTCCGCCCCAAGACCGCTGGCGAGATGCTGGATGTCTCAGGAGTAGGCCCCGCGAAGCTCAACAAGTACGGCGACACCTTCCTGGACGCGCTTCACGGGTAGGAGTTCAGAGGCTGCTTTTCAACAGCCTTCTACGTCAGCATGCCGCACTGAGGTCGCGCTCTTCAAGCGGCAATACCGTGAGCCTGGTCGGCCGGTCAGCGATCGTCCGCATGATGTCCGCGACGAAGCGTCCCAGCCGAGCTCCGTGTTCGAAGTCGATATAGCGGGCTTCATCGCTCGCTTGATGGTAGTCCTGTGCGTATCCCAATGAGAAGTAGGTCACGGGAATCGCGAAGCGGAAATAGTTCACCTGATCGGAGCGGCAAAAGCGATTCAGTTTGTTCGTTCGGTCCCAGGAGTAGTCGATGGCCATCGGCTCATCACGCACGGCATTGAGCGAGTCGATGATGTCGCCGAAGTCAGAGGAGAGCCTCCTCGCCCCGAGCATCTGCACCGAGTTTGGCCCCCCGAACTGCACGTCGGTGACACGTCCTTTCCCGAGCATGTCCATGTTGTGCGCGGCTACGATGGAGTCGAGAGGGATCGTGGGGTGGTCCGTGAACCACTGCGACCCCAGCAGGCCTGATTCCTCAGCTGCGTGCGAGATGAACACGATCGAACGCTTCGGTGCTGGCCTCGTGGCGAAGTGTTGCGCGATTTCCAAGAGAACGGCCGTGCCCGAACCATCATCGTCCGCCCCGTTCATGATCGAATCGAGCGTCGGCGGACGGATCGAACGAGCAAACGCGATGAGAGAGTCGATCTCAGCCTGTTGCTCTGAGGTGGGCGCGCCGGGTCGATCGTTGGCGCCCTGCGGACGCATGACCCGGTTGAAGGAGCGAAGCGAGTCGTGATCCAAGGGCGCACCGTTAACCATACCTACGTGGTCGCTGTGCGCGCCTACGAGCACATATTGCCCGGCCAACGCGGGGTCGCTTCCGCGCAGTACCGCGATCACGTTACGCGTTGGGTATTCGGTCGGACGCAAGGCGTAGTGCCAGGACCCGCTGACGGGCGCTCCGGTCGCGCCGACCTGAAGCGCCACCGCCGATTGGCCGAAAATCCCGTCCACCGCAGCGTCTGAGATCATGGCCCCGCCGATCACTGACGCGACATTGGGCATGAGGCCGGTGCGTCCGCCAAAGGCCGCGTTGGTAGCCGCAGAACTGAGGATCTCTGAAGCGATCATGACCAGCGCGGCCCCGGCAGCCTGAGCGCGCGTGTCGGTCGTCAGGCCACCACCACGACGTCCGCCGCCTCTGCCACCAGTTGGCGGCGGCGGACCCATGAAAACCACGGCCTTACCACGTACCAAGGCGGAGGGGAGGGGCACCTGAGTGTCGCCCCACATGCCACCAAATACGGTCTCGATATTCTCGCCCGTGAAGTCACCCCCGAATCGGTTGTTCGCCGACGGCGGCACTGGAGCCCATTCGAGTCCGGTGCCGAAGCCTCGTGATTCGGTCGTCAGGCTTGCCGCGTCTGGATCAAATGCAAGGGGGCCGTATGCGAGGTCCTGAAACCAGCCGTCATCCCCGCCAGGCTCGAGCCCCAGGCTCTCGAAGACACCGGCGATGTACTGGGTGGTCTTCCAATTCCCGAGCGAGCCCGAGGCTCGCCCCTTCATGGAGTCGTCTGCGATCTGATACAGATGCGTGCGCAAGTCGTTCGCGACGATTCCGGATTCGGTGGGGCGTGGCTCCCACGTCAGGGGTCCTTCGTCCGACCAGACGATGGGCGGGTCGTCAACGCGGCCCGAGTCCGCCTCGTTGAGTCCGATGAATCCGACCAGAGCCACGACTAGAATTGGAACCCAGCGTACCACGAGCGTTCTCCTTATGGGCGAGCCCCTGAGGCTTGCAGTTAACTGTCTAACTCCACGACACGCCGGGCCCCGGGTATGCTGGCACCCTCAGGGCGCAAGTTAATCCTAAAGAAGCTTGCGTTCGAGTTCTGGGTGGCCTACTTGCGGCGTATGTTCGGGTATACTGGGGATTGTATTCATATTTCCGGGGATGATGACGATGCATGGTGCGATGATGGTTCCGGAGTTCGACCAAGAGATGGCGAACACCAAGAAAATGCTTGCCCTCGTGGCCGATGAGCACTTCGGCTACCGGCCCCACGAGAAGTCTTGGACGCTGGGTGAGTTGGCGGCGCACTTGGTTGAGGTGCCGAATTGGACCGCGCCCACGTTCACGATGGATGCGATCGACCTTGCCCAGCCTTGAGAGCGGACCCTCGCGACCAACAATGCGGAGCTCTTGGCCAAGTTCGACGCTGCGGTCTCAGGCGCCCGTTCCGTGTTGGAAGGGGCGACTGCTGAGGTTTTGCAAGAAATGTGGACGCTCTAGACCGGCGACGAGGTGCACTTTTCGATGCCGAAAGGTGTCGTCTATCGCTCGTTCATCATGAACCACCTCGTACACCACCGCGCGCAGCTCGGCCTCTATCTCCGCATACTGAATATTCCAGTTCCGGGGATGTACGGCCCGTCTGCCGACGAGAAAATGTAGGCGGTCGAGCTCGGGAGGTCTTTGGCCCTGCAGCGATCGTTGGGTCGCTGCGGGGCCTTTCCTTTTGCCCTCGGCCTTCGGGGTCAAGTGAAGTGGTTCTGGTGCCCCTCCTGCGGCATCGGGACCTCCCGCCTATCTTGGCGATCTCGAATCGTCCCACGTACTCCTGAGCAGAGCTATGTCCGTGAAGCGTCTCGCAATTTCGATTGCCACAACGTTCGCTGCGTTCGCCATGTTGTTTGTCGCGAGCCCGACCCTTTCCGCCCAGTCGAGTGACGTCACGCTCAGCGAAGAACTCCTCGAGGGTTATCGCTGGCGTAACCTCGGCCCCGATCGTGGCGGCCGCTCGATCGCCGTTAGCGGTGTGGTGGGCCAGCCGGATGTGGCCTACTTCGGCGCGGTCGGTGGTGGCCTTTGGAAAACGACCAACGGCGGCAACGACTGGAACTCGATCACCGACTACAAGATCACTGCGTCTTCGGTGGGCGCCGTAGAGGTCAGTCGGTCGAATCCAGATCTGGTCTTCATCGGGACCGGCGAAACGTGTATTCGCGGCAACATCCTTCCGGGTGATGGCGTCTACCGTAGCCGTGATGCAGGTGAGACTTGGGAGAAGGTAGGTTTTGCCGACTCGCATGGGATCTCGAAGATCCGCATCCATCCGACGAACCCTGACATTATTTGGGTCGCATCGTTTGGTAAGTACAGCGCGGAGAGTGAAGAGCGAGGCATCTTCAAGAGCACGGATGGGGGAGATACCTGGAAGCGGACACTGTTCGCGAACAGTTGGTCCGGCGCGATCGATCTCGCGGTGGATCAGAACAACCCAAATGTGCTTTATGCCGCGCTTTGGCGTGCCTACCGTAAGGAGTACACGATGTCCTCGGGTGGTGAGGGCAGCGGTATGTACAAGAGCACGGACGGGGGCGAGACCTGGACGGAGATGACCCGCAACCCTGGCATGCCGCAGGAAGGCCTAGTGGGTCGCATCGGACTTGCGGTCTCGAGCGCCAACTCGAACCGCGTGTATGCGCTCTTCGAGAACGACAATGGCGGTCTTTTCCGTAGCGACGACGCAGGCGCGACCTGGGAGCTCGTCAACGCCAGCCGTGAAATCCGTCAGCGGGCTTTCTACTACACGCACGTCTTCGCGGATCATCAGGACGAGGACGTGGTCTACCTGCAGAACACCGGCCTCTATCGTTCAGAAGACGGAGGGGAGAGCTACTCGAGGATTTCGAACGGCACCCACGGCGA
>JAQCEV010000134.1 GCA_027618515.1 Chloroflexota bacterium
TCACGTCGGCATGGCCCTCACGCACGAAACTCAACATCTCCTGGTACTGAGGACGATTGTCCTTGCGACCGCTCGCGACATCAGTAAATGTACGAACCATCTCGCCACCAACGCGATGGGAGTACGCAATAATCTTCGAGGCCTGAGTTTCCAAGGAAACATGGCGCTCGCTGGATTGCTCGGCGGTACTCACACGGTGATAGGCGACTATTCGTTGAGTTGCTGCTCCAGTGGTCATTCCGCTAATTCCTTACAGATGCTGGCTGGTACCAAAGCGGAGTGTACTACTGGTTATGTGCATTATCTAGTTATGCGGGCGCGCGGAGATGAACTGCACGTCGATCTGCCGTTCATCCATCATCTGGAGGTGGCGGTCTTGCGCCTCCTGCATTGGGCCATCGGGGATCTTCAGGCCTCCGGAGGTCGAGCGCAGTGCAATGATGTTGTAGGCGTACGCACGGAAGTGCGGGGGCGTCGAGTGATGCCCGTGGATATCAATGATCTTCTGGCCGTTGTACATGGCGGATCCTCCTGATGGGTGTTTCGCGTCGCGCACCATACACGATTCGGTGATCTAGGGATGCGCGTCTAAATCTGGGCTTACGGAACCAGCACGACCTTGCCTGTGGTCTTGCGTCCCTCGAGGGCACGGTGGGCATCCGCTGCTTGCTCTAGCGGGAGCGTGAGGCCCACGCGGGCGTTGAGCTTGCCCTCGGCGGCCCAGCCGTAGATGTCGTTGGCGCGGGCCACCAACTCCTCACGGGTCTCGGTGTAGTTCATCATCGTGGGGCGTGTGAGGAACAAGGAACCCTTGGAGTTCAGTAGCTGTGGGTCCACTGGGGCGACTCGGCCGCTGGATTGGCCGAAAAGCACCATGTAGCCCCGTGAGCGTAGGCAGTCGATACTGCCCTCGAACGTGTCCTTGCCAACGGAGTCGTAGACGACCGGCAGCTTCGCGCCATCGGTGATACGAGCGACTTCTGCCACGAAGTCCTCCTTGGAGTAGAGGATGACTTCGTCGGCCCCCGCCGCACGCGCTAAGGCTGCCTTCTCCTCGGTGGAGACAGTCGCGATGACGTGGGCGCCGCGCATCTTGATCATCTGCGTGAGCAGGAGGCCCACACCGCCAGCGCCAGCGTGGACAAGACTCCATTCGCCGGGGTGAATCGGGTACACGCTCGTGCAGAGTGCGTGGGCCGTCAGTCCTTGGAGGTAGAGCGCAACGCCGGTGTCAAACGGCACGTCGTCGCCGAGCTTCACTGTGGCGGCGGCAGGTGCAAGGGTCATATCCGCATAGGAGCCGGTGGAGCCGTTGAAGACGACGCGGTCGCCAGGGGCGAAGCCCGTTACGCCGGGGCCTAGCTCCAGAACCACGCCGGCCGCTTCCGTTCCGAGGGTTCGCGGCAGGGCTATCTGGTACGCGCCGCTGCGCTGGTAGGTCTCGATGAAATTCAGGCCCGTTGCCTTGATCTGAACGAGCAGTTGGCCTTCACCTGGTTCAGGGTCCGGCATCTCCACCAGTTTCAGTACTTCAGGCCCACCAAACTCTTCGACTCGTATCGCCCTCACGTTCGCCTCCACTCGGTCAAGTTCGCGGCCCGCATTCTAAGCGCGGGCTGGTCGGTAGGCACATCGTCCTGGTTATCAGGGGTTCCCTGGAACGCTTGGCCCTGCGTTGGCTCGTTTTGACTAGCCATTGAGCACTCCGGGGTACGGCTCTGTCCAGCGATGACTTGAGATGAGTCTGTTTGGTCAGCCCGATTTGCCTCTGGTCGATGGGCAGCGGAGCGCTAGTCACTCCTGAGAAGTCACGCGACCGCTCAGGGGGCATGGTCAAACGTGCTCATTTATGATCGTTTACTCCTGAATTGGCCCAGGCTCGTTAGCGACTCCGCAGGGGGTAGCGCCCCGCGCTGGCCTCTTGTCTCTTGGCTTGGCCGCCTAGGCTAAGGGCCGCTTGGCCGTTCCGGGGCGGGGAGCAGCCCGAACTGCAAAGCGCCCCGAGGAGAGAGTGGGTTATCTCGGCGAGCGCTGGTACGTGGGTTGCGTAGGTCGTCCGCGGAATAGGGTAGCGGGTGGGACACGATGGTGCGAGGGGCGTTTGTCGCATGCGAGGCGTGGAGTGTGATGGTGGGGCCAACATAGTTCGGCGGGAGCTACGAGGTAAGGCGCAGGTGTCATGTTCATGGCGTGAACGTGAACGTGAAGAGGCCCTCCGTGCTGAATGCACGGAGGGCCTCTTGAACTAGAGCTATTGAATTATCGCTACGAGGCGGTGGCGCGGCGCCGTCGCATGAAGATGGCACCCGCGCCAAGCATGAGCGCCAGCGCGCCCATTCCCCATGCGGTGACCCCAGGCACGGGAGGGGGAGTGTTCACTGATGTATTCAGGGTCACGCTGTTGTTGCCCGAGACGGAGTCTGCGGAACTTGCAGCCGAAACGGTTGCCGTGTTCGAGATCGTCCCTGCCGTACTCGGCGCGGTCACGATGATGTCGAACGCCGCCGATGCGCCGTTGACCAGCGATGCCACCGTGCAGGTGACGGTGCCGCTTGCCTCTGCGCAATCAACGTTAGCCGAGACGAACGCGACCCCCGAAGGTAGCGGGTCGGAAATCACGACTGTCGTGGCGGTGGCAGGGCCGTTGTTCGTGGCCGTGAGCGTGTAGGTGAAGTTCTGACCGGTGAGCGCTATCGTTGGGGTTGCGGTCTTGGTGATCGCGAGGTCAGCGGACGGAAGGTCGAACGTGGCCGTGACCGACTTCGCGGTATCCACCGTCACGACACACGAGCCGGTGCCAGAACATCCAGCACCAGACCAACTGGCCAAGGTCGACCCGCTTGCGGAGATCGCATCCAACGTGACCACGGTTCCCGGGGCGAAGGCGAAGGCACACGTTCCACCACAACTCATTCCACTGGGTGTGCTAATGACGGTTCCCGTACCGGTCCCCGCCTTCGTCACAGTTAACGTTTGGTTGAGGGGCACGGTGACCGTGAACGAGGCGAAGGCCGCCACGCTGCTGGGGTCAGTGAAGCTGATGGTGACTACAGCGTGGATCCGATATCCCCGGAGGTCGGTGTCCACGAGAACGTACCGGTGAACGGCTCGCTCCCGACGGTAGTCGCTACAGGGCTGAGTGAAGCGCCGGTCGGGAGGCCCAGGTGATCGATGGTTAGGTCGTCGCCATCTGCGTCAGAGCCTATGACATCCACGCTGAACGGTACACCGACGGAAAGTGTGAAAGCAGTCGAGACATTGTCGACAACCGCTGTTGGCGGCGTGTTGGTAGTCCCGTCCACAATTTTGACAAAGAAATCCACGTCGGTGGTTGATGAGTTGTTCGTCTCCTCGATCACAGCGTGAACCGTCCAAAGCTCATCCACTGTAGTACTCGCGGTGTTCCAGGACATAAGACCTGCCGCATCGATGGAAAGCGTGTTGCCGCCCACCGATGGTGTCGAGTACGTGCCACCGGCTTCAGCCGCTGTCCCAAGGCGGAAAGTGAAGGGGTCGCCTTGCGGGTCGGCGGCCAACAGGAAAAACGTGTTGAGTCCACCTTGCACGAACGGGACGACGACGGGAACTCCGCTAACGGGGGATCCATCGTTGCCGAAGCGGAGGTCCACGACGGACGTAGCTTTGAAGCCGTCTGAAGAATTCTCGACGCCGTCGATGCGGGCGAAAGCCGCGTAGAACGCCGTGAAGGGGCCATCACCAGCAGTGTCGTAATCGTGCACGATCACGTACCGGTAAACCCCGTAGCCCGTGCCCGTTGCAATCGGTGTCCCGCCGGTGACATTTCACGATTCACCGTCGCCAAAATTGAGGGTGTGACCCGGACTGCTAAGCCAGGCACTGGTGATGGTGAACGTTACGACTCGACCGCCTGGTGCTCGCTCCCACTTGATGGTGCCGCCACGGTAGTGGGCGTCGAAGAAAAAGGTGCTGGCAAGTGTTGTCCCGTTGCCATCCACGATATCTACGTTGTAGACGCCCGAGATGTCCAGGGGGAGGATGTAGAGATAGGTGAATCCACCTTCAATATCAGCGACAACGTTGTCAGAGCCAGGGGTCTCGCTTCCATCTCCCGTTACGACCGACCCATCCGGGCGAGTCAGGACGACGGAGAGCGTGGACCCGGCGTCGAAGCCGGAACCGGACAAGGTCACTGTGGTTCCAGGGTCATAGGTTACCTGGTCTGCAACAACAGACGGACCGCCGCTGGCCAGGACGCCAGAGGAGGCTAGCTGCATGAACATCGCGAGTATGGCGAGGATCGCGGTTAACATCACGATTCGTGTACGCGGTAATACTGAGCCACGTCGAACTGAGGGCTGATACAAGGTTTCCTCCGGGTAGTGCGGCCTGAATCGGCGCAATCTAAAAACTGTAGCAGCCGAACTCGCAGTGCGGAATGATGTTTACATGAGTATCCCGGGCTCGTTTCTAGGAACATCGTGTAGCAAGTCGGGGCTCGCCCTCGGATCTCTTGGCTTCGCCGCCGGGACGCCCCGGTCTCGATTCTAGGCAAAGGTTGATTGAGGTCGGTGCGAACCCTCGAAACTCATGGCTTCGCCGCCGGACTAAAGGTCGCTCGGCGCTCCGGGGAGGGACTGGCTGGCGTTTTTGGGATGGGGCTTTCGCCGGGGGATGGCCAACGTCTCGACCATCCCCCGGCCCCTTCCTGTCCAGGAAGGGGAGACAAGAAGAGGGGGAACGGGGGACACCCCGTTTCCCCGGCATAAGAGTGCCTCTGCACACCCAGGGCTCGTTGGAGGGTTCAGTCGTGTAGCCAGCCGGGGCTCGCCCCTAGATGTTTTGGTCTCTTGGCTTCGCCGCTGGGGACTAAAGGTCGCTCGGCGCTCCCGGGAGAGGGCGCTCAGCTGAGATAAGGCCTCTCGACTTATGTGTCCAGCGTCCCCGCTGCGAAGACGTCGGAGAGGGCGTAGCGGTTCTTCATGATGCCTTGCTCGTGGCTGATACCGATGTACCAGTCGAGCATGCGTTTGTTGGCGGAGATGCCGTAAACGTAGGGGTCGCCCCATTGCTTGAATTGTTTCTCAACGAACTCGCGGAGGTAGAGGACGGAGAAGCTTCCACGGTCGCGCAGGAGGTCGTAGTGAGCTTGGGCTTTGGAGGCTTCGAAGCCGTCGTAGACGCGGCGCGCGAGGTCGGGGTGCTCGCGGTCGAGCTTGCCGCTCATGACCATCATGTGGACAGGGGTGAGGATGCTTTCATCGCGCCAGAGGCGAAGGTCTTCGTCCTGGTAGTCGGGGAAGAGTCTCCTGATGCGCGAGTCACTCTCCACCCAGCCGAACAGCTCCGGGTCGGAGACGTCGCCCAGGAAGGCGTCGATCTCGCCATCGAGGAGGCGCTGGAGGTGGTCTTTGACGCTGGTTTTGCCATCCTGGACGACTTCAACGTTGGCTGATTGGTCGTAGATGGGGAAGAAATCTTCGGCGTCGGTGACGAGCCAGCGGAAGGTTGAGGTGTCTACGCCGTGCCTGTTCTTCAGGAGACCTCGGCACCAGGTGACGATGGCTGAGCGGAATGAGCGGGTGGCGATGCGCCGGCCTTCGAGGTCTTTGGGGCCTGCGATGCCACGGTCGTTGCGGACGATCATGTACCAGTAGGCGCTCTTGCGCTTGACGAAGAGAGGCAGGCCGACGATGTCCCAGCCTTGGTCGATGGCGGCGAGCCAGTAGCCCATGTTGAGGTCGCAGAGGCCGAAGTCGCCGGTTTTCATGCGCGAGTCGCCCGTTGGGGTGGGCCCGAGTTCGTTGACGGGTCTGAGGTCGACGCCTTCGATGGCCGTTCGGCCTTCCATCAGCGGACGGACGATCTCGTACGTCATGGACGCGTAGCCCGATGAGATTTCGAGGTCTAGCTTGTTGGTAGTGGCCATGGGGTACTCCAAGTGAGGGCGTTAGCGAATGGTGCGCACGTTAGGTCTTGGAGGGGCGGTGGTCAAGCGTGGGTTTGA
>JAQCEV010000024.1 GCA_027618515.1 Chloroflexota bacterium
CCCCGGCCCTCACGCCGCTGCTAGCTGAACTACCCCACGGAGAACCACCCATGCCTACTGATGACCTCACCGGACAAATAGCGATCGTCACTGGCGCCAGCCGTGGCCTCGGTCGAGCATTCGCCGTCGCTCTCGGGCAAGCAGGCGCATCCGTAGCCGTCACCGGCCGCACCGCCACTGACGTCAACGAGACCGCACGCCTCGTCGGGCAAACCGGCGCCAAAGCCCTGCCGTTCGTCACTGACGTCGCCAAGCCCGCCGATGTCGCAGATGTCGTTGCCCGCACCGAGGCTGAGTTGGGCCCCATAAACATCCTCGTCAACAACGCAGGTGCCGCCCCCACCGAGATCGTTCCCTGGGAAGCCGACCCCGACGAGTGGTGGCAGGTCTTCGAGACCAACGTTCGAGGCACCTTCCTCTACACCCGCACCGTCCTGCCTGGCATGGTCGCCCGCCAGAGTGGCCGGATCATCAACCTCGTCAGCGAAGCTGGCAACAACCCGGAAGCCGAACTCTCCGCCTACAGCACATCCAAAGCCGCCCTCATCCATTTCACCGACGCCATGGCCCTCGCCACCGTCGACCAAGGCATCAAAGTCTTCGCCTACCACCCAGGCATGGTTCGCACCGGCATGACCACCGACCTCATAGCGCACGGTGGCGCTGGCATGGGCGCACGTCTCGAAGCAGCCTTCGCCGAAGGCCGCGAAACGCCCCCCGAGCGCTCAGCCGAACGCCTCATGTTCCTCGCCTCAGGCCGAGCCGACTTCCTCAACGGGCGCTACATCATGTCCCGCCAACAAGAAGACGAACTCCTCGCCCAAGCAGACGCCATCGCTGCCAGCGACCTCTACAAGCTCCGCGTCGTACGCCTGAGCTAAGCAGGGCAGGGCGGGGCCTATTTCCGCCGCCCGACGACGAGCGCCAACGCCAACGCCGAGTGTCTCCTCCCCGCGCCTTCGGGCCTCCTCTCCCTCTGGGAGAGGACTGAGGAGAGGGGAAGCGCCCGCCGTCAGCCAGCGACGCCTAGCCACTACATCCCCGAGCCTGACGAGGCTGTGACAACCGCCCATAGCGCCATCGCACCCCCACGCGTTACCCTGTTTCCCGGACGACGTACGCAACCCACGTACCAGCGCCCCGACGAGACAAGCGAACATCTCCTCGGGGCGCTTTGTCGTTAACAGGCCCAACAGCGAAAGGCAAATGCAACAAAATGTTACAAAATGCAACACATCAAGACGTGCATAACATTTTGCGGCGACAGCGGATCCGCCTGGACCTGCTGCGTGCGCAGCGAACGGCTATTTCATTAGTCCCCCCGGCAACAACCGCCCACATTACCACTCGTAAATGATAAGAAATGAGACGAAATGAGACACATCAAGACGCTCGAGGCAGAGCCCCACTCTTCCCCCGCCGTCCAGAACGCCAAGGCCAGGGCCAATTCCAGCCCTGCTCGCAGTCGCGCCCCGAAGGCCAACGGGTCAAGGGGTCACCCTTGTCTTAGCGGCGAAGCCAAGAGATCCGAGGGCGAGCCCCGACTGGCTCCACGACCGACCTCACCAACGAGCCCCGTGCTTCCCGGAGCGCCGCGCGACCTTTAGTCCTAGCGCCAAAGCCAAGAGATCCGAGGGCGAGCCCCGACTGGCTCCCCGACCTGCCCACCAACGAGCCCGGAGTAAACTCTCCCCACCGACACTAGGAGGCCCCACATGCAAGATCGAAGCGCCATCAAAAAACGAGTCCAAGAACTCGTCGACCAATACGCACCCAAGGCCATCGACCTCGCTCGTGACATCCTTGCCCACCCAGAAACCGGGTTCCGCGAATTCCGCACGGCGACCGTCGTCGGCGAGTTCTTCGACTACCTGGGCCTACCGCATCGCGACAGCCTAGCCATGACCGGCGTACGCGCCGACCTCACCGGCGGAGCGCCGGGACCGCGCGTAGCCGTCATGGGAGAACTCGACTCCCTTATCGTTCCGGGCCACCCCTTCGCCGACCCCAACACCCAATTCGCCCACGCCTGCGGCCACCACACCCAGATCGGGTCCATGCTCGCCGCCGCCGCAGCCCTCGCCGACCCCGACGTGCGTGAATCCCTCCACGGCAACGTCGCTTTCATGGCCGTCCCTGCGGAGGAATACATAGAACTTGAGTACCGCCAAACCCTCGTGGAGCAGGGCAAGCTCGAATTCATGGGAGGCAAAGCGGAACTCGTGAAGCTGGGTGTCTTCGATGACATCGACATCACTATGCTCACCCACTCCAGCACGAACGCTGCCGAAGGCAAGATCGCCTACGGTTCCATCAACAATGGCGCCATCGCCAAAGAGGCCCGCTTCATCGGCGTCCAGGCCCACGCAGGCAGCGCTCCTCACCGTGGCGTCAACGCCCTCCAGGCCGCCACCCTTGCCATGGCCGCCATCAACGCCAACCGCGAAACCTTCCAGGATCAGGACAGCATCCGCGTCCACCCCATCATCACCCACGGCGGCGACGTCGTGAACGCTGTGCCCGCCAACGTACGCATGGAGATGTTCGTGCGCGGTCGCAACCTAGATGCCATCGCAGACGCCGACCGCAAAGTCGAGCGTGCGCTCAAGGCCGGTGCCCTCGCGGTCGGCGCCAAGGTCGAGCTATCGACCTATGCCGCCTACCTGCCCATGACCCTCAACGAAGAACTCTTGGAGATATTCAGGCGGAACGCCGAGATCGTCGTCGGCAAGAACGAAGTGCACCGCGCCGGTCCACGCGGCAGTTCCACCGACATGGGCGACCTGACTCATCTATTGCCTACCATCCAACCCTACGCCACCGGCTGCACCGGCACCGTCCACGGCGCCGACTTTCTCGTCGAGGACTACCAAGCCGCCGTCGCCAACCCCGCCGCCGCTATGGCCCTTACCGTAATAGACCTTCTTGCAGAGGGCGGCGAGGCCCGCAGCGTTATCGACAATTTCCAGCCCGCCCTCACCAAAAACGCCTACCTCGCTCTCCAACGCAGCTTCAACCGCCGCCAACTCTTCGACGGAGGGGCAGCCTGAGCCGGAGTGCCGAGCGACCTTTAGTCTGGCGGACGAAGTCCAAGAGTTTCGAGGGCGATTCCCGACCAGCTACACAAGCGAACCCACCAACGAGCCCAGGCCTCCGGAGCGGCCAAGCGACCTTTAGTCCGGCGGACGAAGTCCAAGAGTTTCGAGGGCGAGCCCGACCAGCTACACAAGCGAACCCACCAACGAGCCCGGGGCCCCCGGAGCGCCGAGCGACCTTTAGTCCCAGCGGCGAAGCCAAGAGATCCGAGGGCGAGCCCGGACTAGCTACACGCATTGCCTAGAATCGAGCCTGGGAGACTCCTGTTCACGGAACGTTCACGACTCCGCCCGTACGCATTCACGCCTCGCCCACGAGGCCACGGTTAGCATCCGCAGCAATACTCGCGCTCAACAACGAGTGCGATAGCAGACCGGAGGCATAACCCCATGCTCAGCGCTGAACAGAACGAACGGATAACCCAAGTCGGCCCTGGCACCCCAATGGGCGAGATGATGCGGCGCTACTGGCACCCCATCGCAGCCAGCGTCGAACTCAACGACGACACCCCCACCACAGAGATTCGTCTCCTGGGTGAGGACCTAGTCCTCTATCGTGACGCCAAGGGCACCATGGGCTGCATAGAGCCCTCGTGCCCCCACCGCAAAGCCAACATGTCCTACGGCATCCCTGAGCCCGAAAGTCTGCGATGTCCGTACCACGGCTGGCTCTTCGACGAGACCGGCGCATGCGTCGACCAGCCCTCGGAGCCCGCAGGCAGCCGCTTCAAGGACAAGGTCAAGATGAAGTCTTACCCCATCGAAGAACGCGGTGGCCTCGTCTTCGTCTACATGGGCCCGTCGCCCATGCCCGTTCTCCCTATGTGGGATCTCTTCGCCTGGACCAACGTCGGGCGCCGGATCGAAGCAACCGTGCTTCCCTGCAACTGGCTCCAGTGCCAAGAGAACTCCCTGGACCCCGTCCACTTCGAGTGGCTCCACCGCTACTACGGCAACTGGGTGATGGCCCGCAAGATGCCCCCTGCGCAACGCGAAGAGTGGGCCAAGCGCACCCAGGGCAAAGGACGCGACCACATCAAGGTTGGCTTCGACCGCTTCGAACACGGCATCATCAAACGCCGCTTGGTCGAGGGCGAAAACGAAGACGACGAGTACTGGAAGACCGGGCACCCCATCCTCTTCCCCAACGTCCTTCGCGTCGGCGGAAGCGACCTCCACCAGTTCCAGTTCCGCGTCCCCATCGACGACGTAACCACCTACCACGTGTGCTACCTCGTGGATGTTCCTGCCGAAGGGCAGGATGCCCCCGAACAGACTGAGGTGCCTTACTGGTACCGCCCGCTCAACGGCCCCGACGGCCGCATCGATGATCGCTGGGTCGTTGGCCAAGATCAGCTCGCTTGGGTGATCCAAGGCCCCCGGACCGACCGGCCCACCGAGAAACTTGGCGCCACCGATGTCGGACTCATCATGTTCCGCAAGATGCTCGAAGAGCAATTGCGGGTCGTGGAAGACGGTGGAGACCCCATGAACGTCATGTACGAACAGCCTGCCGCTGGGTACATCCCGCTCGCCATCGAGCACGCCCGTTACCCCAAGGGATTCAACGAAGGTATCCAGGAAACGCGGATCGGCATGGTCGATGTCGTCAAAGACCTCAAAGAGGTTCCCGCCTAGCCCAACTAACCATCGGGCCGGGGATTCATCCCCGGCCCGTCGTCTCTCAGCCCATTTCTGAGCGCATCACGTTTGAGGGATCCAAGGAGGATTGAGATGCTGACCACCGAAGCCAACCAACGACTAACCCAAGTAGGGAAGGGCACGCCTATGGGCGAGCTCATGCGCCGCTACTGGCACCCGATCGCCCCCACTGCCGAACTCGACGAGCGGCCGACCAAGTCGGTGCGCCTGCTGGGAGAAGACCTCGTTCTCTACAAGGATCGCAAGGGCACCTTCGGCTTGATCGACGCCCTCTGCCCCCACCGCCGCGTCGACATGAGCTACGGCATCCCCGAGGAGGAGGGCCTGCGCTGCATGTACCACGGCTGGATGTTCGACGAGACCGGCCAATGCGTTGAGCAGCCCTTCGAAGAGACCGTCCACCCCGATGGTCGCTTCAAAGAGAAGGTCAAGATAGCCGCGTACCCCGTCGAAGAACTCGGCGGCATGCTCTGGACATACCTCGGCCCCACGCCCGTTCCGCTCCTACCCCGCTGGGACCTGTTCGTTTGGGACAACGTCCTCCGCGACATAGGAAAGACCGAACTCAACTGCAACTGGCTCCAGTGCATGGAGAACTCCCTAGACCCGGTTCACCTGGAGTGGCTGCACGGCTACTGGTCTGAGTACATGCTCAAGGAATCCGGCACTGACGGCGTACCCACCGCCCCTTGGCACCGCCACACCAAGATCAGCTTCGAGCCCTTCGAGCATGGCATCATCAAGCGTCGCACCTACACCGACACCACCGAAGATGACCCTGAGTGGAAGAACGGCCACCCCATCGTCTTCCCCAACTGGCTACGAGTAGGTACGAATTTCCAGATGCGCACGCCGGTCGATGACACCCACACCATCCACTGGCACTACGACGTCTACGCCCCACCCGCTGGCGTGCCCGCCCCCAAGCAGGACTTCGTGCCCTACTACGAGGCGCCGCTACGTCAGGACGACGGATCGTTCGCCGTCGACTACATCATCGGCCAGGACACCATGGCTTGGGTCACGCAAGGCCCCATCGCCCAACGTCAGCTTGAGAAGCTTGGAGAGTCCGACAAGGGCATCATCCTCTACAGGCGAATGCTGCAAGAGGAAATGGCCAAAGTTGAAGAAGGCATGGAACCCCTCAACGTCTTCCGGGACCCAGGTTCCAACGAGATCATCGAGCTGTTCCAGGAGCGTGCACCAGGGGTCATCATGAAGCTGCCCCCGAACACCGTGCCCCTGCCTGGCCAATGGGATCCCGCAACCGGCGACATCTCCGTCGCCTCAACGGGCAAGCACGCCCCGGTCGGCCTGCGAGCACGCACGACGTACCAAGCAGCCGCAGCAGAAGCAGGCGTCAAGCTCGCCTGATAGAGGAATAGGGAATCAGACCTAGAGGAGCGGTTCGGCGTTGAACAGGCCGGGCCGCTCTCTAGCGATTGGAAGCCCGGCGTTTCAGAAGATCAGAGAGCGAGGGGTTTGCGCGAGCCGTCCGCTCTCTGATCGCGGATCACGTCCACGATCGCCTCGACCGCCTGCGTCAACGCATCCGTCTCGTTGACGATCACAGCATCGAACCGTTCGGCCTCTGCCATCTCGGTGCGCGCGGTCTGGATGCGGATAGCCATCTGCGCAGGTGACTCAGTCTTACGGCTCGTCAGACGCCGCTCCAGCTCTTCGAACGAAGGAGCAGCAAGAAAGACAAGGAACGCCTCTGGCGCCAGCCTCCGTATCGTTGCTGCGCCTCGGACATCCACTTTAACAACCGCATCCCGGCCTGCGGCCAACGCCTCACGCAGTGGCCCCTTTGGTACCCCGTAGTGCCTGCCGTAGACTTCGGCGTGCTCTAAGAATTCGCCGCGATCCAACAATTGCTTGAACCGACCCGGAGTAATGAACAAGTAATCGCGACCGTCTACCTCACCCGGTCTCATCGGTCGGGTGGTTGCTGTCACTGCGAAGAACATCTCGGGGTGCGTCTCGCGCAGTTCCGCGATAACCGCGTCTTTACCCACGCCTGAAGGGCCCGATATCACTACCAGCAGCGGGGAGTTCCCTTGTTCGGTTGGACTCACGACTTCACGCCGTCTCCCAGCCCTGCCAAGTCATCCCAGAACGATGGATAGGAGATGGACGCCGTCTCCGCCGCAGCGATCGTCGTCTCACCGGCCGCTAGCAATCCCGCAATCCCAAGCGTCATAGCGATGCGGTGGTCAGCGTAGCTCCGGCAGGCCGCACCCGTCAGGGCGTGGCCTCCCGTGATCCGCAGCCCGTCGTCGAGTTCCTCGACTGCCGCCCCCATCCGGTTGAGCTCCTTGCAAGTGGCCTGGAGCCGGTCAGATTCTTTCACCCGTAACTCGGATGCGTCCCTGATCACCGTCGTTCCCTCGGCGAAGCAGGCGGCCAGTGCCAGCACCGGCACCTCGTCCACCAGCCGTGGGATCAGGTCGCCCGCGATCTCCGTCGCGTGCAGCTTCGATGAGCGCGCAACCAGATCGGCGACCTGCTCACCACCCTCGATGCGCTCGTTCACCACGCTGAGATCAGCCCCCATCGCTTGGAGCACGTCGAGGATCCCTGTGCGCGTGGGATTCGTTCCAACTCCCATGACAGTAAGCTCGGCGTCCGGGTGACAAACCGCCGCAACGAGCCAGTACGCTGCGGACGAGATGTCTGCCGGAACGCTCACATCCACAGCCCGCAAGCGTGCAGGTTTGACCGAGACAGAGAGCCCATCTTCGATGACTTCAGCGCCCATGGCCCTGAACATCAACTCCGTGTGGTCGCGCGATAGCGCAGGCTGAGCGAGCACCGTTTCGCCATCCGCAAATAGGCCAGCCAACAGCAACGCGCTCTTGAGTTGGGCGCTCGCTACCGGTAGTCGATACTCGATGCCATGTAACGCCCCGCCTCTGAATGTCAGCGGTGCAAGCTTACCTCCGGAGCGCCCGTCCACTTCGGCGCCCATCAAGCGCAGCGGATCTACGATGCGCCCCATCGGACGAGACCGGATCGACTTGTCTCCGGTCATCACCGAAAGGAAAGACTGGCCAGCAAGCACGCCCGCCATCAAGCGAGTCGTTGTCCCGCTGTTGCCCGTATTCAGAACGTCTGCAGGCTCCTGCAGAATGCCGCCGTGGACGGTAAAAGAACTACCCTTGCCGTCGATCTGCGTGCCCAGAGCCCGTAGCACGCGTAACGTCGACTGGCAATCGGCACCGGGTCCATAGTTGTCGATACGGGCTTCGCCGTCCGCGATGGCATTGAAGATGGCCGCGCGATGGGAGATCGACTTGTCACCAGGAGGAGTTATCGTTCCGGTGAGGCGCTTCGGACGCCGGACTGCCGCTTGCATCTTTCGCCTCCAGATGGATTCCGAGAATTGTAGCATCTGAACCGCTCAGGGACGCCGCGCATCAGATGGTGTACGGTCAAACGACCACTTTGGAGGACTCATATGACGACCGACAAACCAACGGGCCTCGCGGATCCCGCAGGCTCCTATGCCAATGCTCTTGATGCCACCAGGAAATTTGTTGCTGGCATGCGCAACGTAGATTGGGTCGCAGCAACGCCGTGCAGTGACTGGAACGTGCGAGAGCTGCTGCAACACGTCCTCTATGGCACGGCGTGGATCGAAGACGTCTTTGCGGGCAAGACCGTCGAAGATGTCGGTACCAAGTACGACGGCGATCTGATTGGGGATGACGCCCTGGCGTCATACGATGCGGTCGTTGCCTCCGCTAAGGCGGCCATCGCCAAACCTGGCGCTATGGATCAGGTCTGTCACCTGCGTCGCGGCGATGTGGCCGGTCGCGACTACCTGACAAGCATGTTCACGGACTCGTTCATCCACGGCTGGGATCTGGCGAAGGCGACCGGGCAGGACGCAACACTCGACCCTGCGCTGGTGGCAACAGCTTTCGATCTTGCCAAAGAGCGAGAGGAACGCTTCCGCACCAGCCCCGCATTCGGTCAGGGGCGCGTTGCCGACCCCGGTGATGACGCACCCAGCCAAACCCGCCTGCTGTCCATCCTTGGCCGCGATGCTGATTGGACGGCTTAGGGCAACTGCCACTCGCCATCTACCTTTGGCGCTGAGATGGATTGCGTGACTGCTTGGGGCTGGATCGGCCCGTAGATGTGCGGGTAGTCGTCCCCGTTCGCCGCGCGCTCGTACCGGATATCCGCAGTGATTTGCGACGGCTCAAGCACGAGGAGCAACACTTCGACCTGCGCGGCGAAGTGGTCGCTAAGCACACGCTCCAGCTGGGAGCGGTGGCAGCAGTGGATGAATCCCTCTGCGTCGAAGCCCGGCGGGAAGTAACGGCCGGAGCCGCCAGCGCTGTCCCAAGCTTCCTGGGTTGTGACATGGATCAGTGCGTCCTGCGATAACATGCGTGCATCCTCACTAAGGAATGTTCCATGGCCCTTGATGCTCCAAACGACCGAGCGCTATTCAACGCTATCGCCCACTACGAACGCGAGATCCCTGGGCGCCAACTCACGGCAGCTCAGCTCACCAAAGTCGTGGAGACTGCCAAACGCCTTGTTATCGACGAGTTGCACTCTGCCAAAGCACAGCGCTAGCGCTGTGAAGTCATAGCACTGTGGCAAATTGAGTGCCCACCCTCATGCCCTAAAGGGCAGCATACGTCATTGTATTCAGGCACACCTAATCCCCTCTAGGAGAACAGCATGCTTGATTGGTTCACCCCCGCCCAATGGGGCACCCTCTTCGGACTACTTACCATGGGCGTTGTCGGGATTACCGGAGCAGCGGTTCTGAAGCAGGTCTACCAGGAGAGGGAACAGGAACGTGAGCCCTAGAACCCCCATTCCAGCGTAGCTAGCCGCCGATCAGTATGTCGGTCAGATTCCGCACGGGGCTGAAAATGGTTCCCAGGATGTTGAGATCCGTCACGTATGTCGACAGGATCAGCGCGAGTAGTACCATTGGACCGATCTTCTGGAGCTTCTGTACAGCAGGCAACGCGCCCTGGGGTGCGATGCCCGCTAGAATCCCGCCACCATCTAGAGGTGGCACGGGCAGCAGATTGAACACCGCGAGGATCAAGTTCAGTTGCACCGCATAGCTTCCCGCGATCGACGCCCACGCGCGGACACTGAGAGACTCCAACGCATCGCGCGAAATCTCGTCAACCGATAACAGCCCGATCTGGAATAGCAGCGCGAAGGCCAGGGCGAGCATCACGTTTGATGCAGGCCCTGCCGCAGACACGAACGCCAGCGCCCGTCGCCCGCCACGCAGCCTGAAGATATCCACCGGTACCGGCTTGCCCCAACCGAATCCTACGAGCAACAGCATGATTGACCCGGCGGGCGACAGATGGGCTTTCGGATTCAGCGTGAGGCGCCCGAGGCGCTGAGCGGTGAGGTCACCGCGCATGGTTGCGGCCGCAGCGTGAGCGAATTCATGAACCGTTATCCCGATGACAAGCGACACCACGACGGACACGATCAGGACTGTGAAAGCGAATGGATCGTCGAGCAATAGGTCGGCGTTGAATAGCAGCATCTACAAGAAACTACGAAGACCGCGGGCGATTAGTCGTCTTCCCAATCGTCATCGTCGTCCGGCTCCGGCTCGGTCCTGCGGGCGGGTGTCGCCGAGCGCAATCCAGCGGCGGGCAGGGTGGCAACGTTGCGGTGCTTGTTCCGCTCCGGTACGTCGTGCGGTAGCTCTAGAAGAGCAGCCATGCACTCTTTGAGTCCAGCGGCATCTTGGCTCGCTAGGTCGACGACGATCCCCGAAACTCCAGCTTCGCGCAACTGTTCTAATTCAGCTTGTGTAGGCAGCTGGCCTAGATGGGCTAGCAGCCAGCGAGACGTCGCGCCACGCACCCGGGCCAACCGCATGAGTTGACTGACCGTTAGCTTGTCGGCATCGGCAAGCGACACCAAGAAAACGTCGACTGGTAGGTGCTCGATAGTTTTCAGCAGCCCATCTTCCAACTCCGGCACCACCTGCATCACGTTGGTGCGATTTTCGCCACCCAGTGAACCGATGGGAGTTGCCTCTGACGAGAAGACCTGGAAGTCAGCACCTGCCGGGTCCTTCTCCGCAGCCTCGTCGACCCACACTCCTACGATTAAGCCTTTTGCTGCCTTGATGGACTTATCAAGATCTGCCTTCTTGGCAGCGCCCCGTCCGGACACGATCACCGCATCCACGCCTGCATCTATCGCAAGCTTTGCTTGTGTATCGTCACCCGCGTCGATAACCCCGAGCAGGAGCATAGGAGCGACCTTCTCGCGCTTGGCCGCGCCACCGAAACCGAGTGGTTGCACGGTTCCTTTTGATGCCCGCTCGAACTTGTCTAATAAGTCGCCCATGAGACCCCTCGATGCTTGGTGATCAGGTGCTCCACAGCGACGTGCGTCACGCCTTGGAGCCAACCCATCGATTCTAGCAGGCGCTACGCCTACTGGGGAACGCACCGTGCTACGCTGATATGGATGCCAGGCCAACCAAATACCCCCCCATCGCCCGCAGAGAGCCCACGACACACGTTGGTGAAATACCTCGTGGCTGCCGGTTTGGGCTCTCGGAGGAACTGCGCCGCGTTGATTCTCAGCGGTTATGTCCGAGTGAACGGAGAAATCGCTGAAAGCCTCATCATGGAGGTCAGTCATCGCGACACGATAGACGTAGACGGCCGCCAGGTAGCTGCGACTCGCACTGGCCATGTGTACCTACTAGCGAACAAGCCGGATGGTCATCTGTCTTCTGTAACCGATGATCGGGGGCGTCCTACCATCGTCCAATTGGTGCCTCGTGCGTTACGGATGCACGGCCTTGTGCCTGCTGGCAGGCTAGACCTGCACAGCACCGGTCTCATACTGCTGACTACCGATGGCGAACTGGTCAATCGCGTCACCCATCCCCGCTATGAGATCGAGAAGGAATACCACGTGCTGCTGGATCGCGTGGTCACGCCAACCGCGTCCAGCAAGCTCAAGACCGGGGTCGAGATTGAGACAGGCCAAGCGCGAGCGATGGCCCTGCGCCGCCTCCACGATGAGAGTGGATTCAAGTATTCCATCACCCTCAACGAAGGCCGCAAGCGCGAAGTGCGTTTGATGTTCCGCGCCGTGAGCCGACAAGTGCTCGGGCTTGAGCGCGTGCGCATTGGCAACCTCATGGTCGATGGCCTTGGGGTCGGCGAAGTACGCGAGATGACCGATAAAGAACTAGCTGATCTCCGGCGCTTGGTTGGAATGGTGAAAGCAGCCCCGAAGTCGCAGTCAGCGCCCTCGATGCCGCAGCAATCGCAACAACACGCGCCGGCTCGGCGGTCTCCGCAGCGCCAGCAACGGTCAAGGAGCGGGCAGCAATCGGAGCATCCTGGCGCGTCGCGCCCAGGTGGCCCGCCTCGCAGAAATAATGGCCCTCCATCTTCGGGGCCCCCTCGTACTGACAATCGTGGCCGAAACCGCTAGATTATTCCCATGACGCAAGAACCAAATAAAGCCTTGGTTCCCGTGAATCAACCGTCGATCGCCCCCGCCGCATCCAAGAATGTCGCCATGCGGTTCGGTACCTCTGCGCTGGCCGTCCTGGGTCGCAGCCCAGCAGTACGAAAAGCCGCGCTGCTCGGCGCGGCTTTCGGCGTTGGCTATCAGGTCAGCAGGTGGGCACGCTCAGGTTCTCTGCCCAAGATCGCAGGCGACGTGCAAGACCTCTACCGAGTCGCCAACGGAGGTGACCCGTCGGCAGACGGGCGCATCGCTGGAAGTTGGGTACGCGAGTCGTTCACCGTCATTTCCGCAGTCTATGGCTTCCTGGACCGTGACGAGGATTCCCCCGAACGCTAGGCGGCGTCCCCGTCGGGCCTCCACCCATTTGAAAGCGAAGCTACGGCGCGCAACCGTGGTCGGCTCAGCGCATCGACTCGGTTGAGGAGCGTCGCGAGATGATCCTGGATCGTCATGATGTCCTCTGCGATGCGCCCAAGCTCTTCACGATCAAGGTCAGCCGGGGAGTCGTCCTCCAGCGGCGTGCCAATGGCGATCGTCAGCGGAGCGTCCGCAATGTCGATGTCCGTCGCGATGATCTTTGCGATGTTGGTGTCACCTGGAATGTACTGTTCTGCTACCGCTGTAAGCGAATACCCGGTCGGTGGCGTGATAGTTGTGAACGTGAACGGCGGGTCGACGTAAGGGTTCGACAGTATCTCTTGGATCTGATTGGACGCCAACGTATCGGCTGTCGCTGAAACCCTGATGCTCTCTGACGCCGCGCCAGTCGCTGACACGCTGGTCATGACAGCCGTGCCCAGGAGCGTGAAAACGCTGACGGCAGCAAGCGCCTCCGCAAGGAGCGCACCACGCTGGTCTCTCACGAAGGCCAGCTTGAATCGATCGGATATCTTTAGCATCCACCACATAACGCGATGCTAAGGGCCGGTGCGCTGGGAGGCATCGTCCGTTGGTCGGTGCGGAAGCTAGACCAGTGGGCACCTCCTCATCGACGACAGGGGATTAGATACCCTCAACCAGCTTCGTGAGATTCTTGCCGAAATCCTTCATGATGCCGTCAGCCTTGCGCTTGATGATCCCCTGGCCGAATTCGCCAAGCTTGCCCATGACGTTAGCTTCGGAATCCACCACAAGCTCGGAGGTCTCCCCCTCGCCCGAGACAGCCATGCTGATCTTCACACGCACGTTGCCGGGAACCTTACGGTCAGCACCCTCGCCTGTGAACTCGATAGTTCGCGCGTCTGCGTCCTGGCTGTCGATGCTAAGCTTGCCGTTCAGCCCTAGCCCGATCGGGCCAACCCGCACCTTCACCGTACCGGTGTAAGCGCCATCATCGCCTTCCTTGATATCCGTCGCTCCGGGGATGCAAGTGCCTACAGTTGGGATGTCCTTGACGATCTCCCAGAGCTTGTCGGCAGGGGCGTTAACCGCGTAGGTGTAGTGGAAATCCATGGTTCTCCTAGGTGGGGTGAGCGAGTTTCCAATCATCTTACGATTGGGCCAATGGGCCAGCAACTAGACCAGCGAGGAGAACGGCTGTGCGGCCTTCGCGCATCGCGTACAATCCCTAGCGTTTGCCACACCAGTTACACCTTAACGGTTTTGTAGGGAGGCCCCATGGCTAGAGAATACAAGCGCATTTCCGCCGACTCACACTTGGAAGTGATCAACGAGCGGTGGACCCACCGGATCGACCCGAAGTACCGCGACCAGGGCCCGAAGTCAGTCGTTCTTGAGAACGGCGGCGATGCGACGGTCATCGGCGACATGGCCCCCCGAGAGAATCCCATGGACCTCTACGGTGGCAAAGGTCGCGATCTCTGGCTCCCGTTCGGCCAGAAATACGCGGACACGCCCGGAACCGGGGAGCCCTCCCAGCGTATTCAAGAGCAGGACATGGACAACACCGACGCTGAGGTGTTGTTCCCGGCTGTCGTCGTTGGCCCCCGCTACTGGGCGAAGGTCAAAGACCCTGTGGTCCAGAACGCCATCTTCCGGGGCTGGAACGACTGGACCGGCGAGGAGTACCGCTCCTACGCCCCTGATCGCCTCTACCCTGTGGGCGCGATACCCACCACTGGCGTGGACGCGGCGATCGCAGAGATCACTCACTGCAAAGAGCTTGGTCTGACGTCCGCCGTGCTGACGACGTTCCCTAACGGCGGCGGTCGCCCGTCTGATGACGACGACCGCTTCTGGGCGGCATCGCTGGAACTAGACATCCAGATCCTGATCCACGTGGAGTTGGATCGCACCGGCGACCCGAACCCCAAGTTCTACGCTCCTGGCCAGCCCGCGTTCTTGGACTACCCCACCGAGCACGAAGAAGCACTCAAGCACACGGAACTCGCATTCCAGGTGCAGCGCTTTGCCCGGGTCGGTGGCACCAACGTCGTTCAGCTTGTGCTCTCGCGCTTGTTCGACCGTTTCCCCACGCTGCAGATCGGTTGCCTGGAGTTCTATCTCGGCTGGGTGCCATTCTTCATCGAGATGGCGGATGTGCGCTACAACCGTCACATCCACTGGTCTGAGCAGTTGACCGGGTTCAAGCCACTGCAGGCGATGCCCAGCGAGATTATAAAAGCGCACTTCCACTGGGGGTTCCAGCAGGACCGCTCCGGCATTGAGTTGCGCCACCACATGGGTGTCGATCGGCTCATGTGGGCGGCTGACTTCCCCCACCAGGAGTCTGACTGGCCGAATTCTGACCGTGTCATCGATTTCAACTTCCAGGGCGTCCCGGAAGACGAGGTCCACAAGATGGTCTGCGGCAACGCCAAGCGTTTCTTCAAGATCGGCGAGTAGGCGCTCCCTCACGCGATTTCGACAGCAGATAGAGTTATGCTGAGCAGGCGGCCATCAGGCCGCCTGCTCTTTTTATGCTGACTCCTCAACAAGCCGCCCCAGCCCTGCTATGGCCATTCAAAACGCTCTACTACGGGTGGGGTGTCGCCGCGACCAGCATGATCATGGCATTCGCCACCGTTCAGCTGTACGGCCCGGTGCTGAGCGTTTTCGTCAAGCCGATCGGCGATGACATGGGATGGAATCGAACGGAGATCGCGTTCGCGTTTACCATCGGCAGCTTCCTGGGTTCCATGTTCACCACGGCCATCGGTCGCTTCCTCGACCGCCATGGCGCGCGTATGGTTGCCACTTTGGCGGCCATGTTCATCGCGGCCATGCTGCTTGGCCTCGCGATCATGCAGGCACCGTGGCATATGTGGATATTCTTCGGCTTGGCCAGGGCTGTGTCCATCGCGGGGGTCCAACTAGGTGCCACGGTCGCCGTCGCAAACTGGTTCATCCAGAAGCGTGGCCGCGCCGCCGCTATGGGGGCTTTTGGCCAACGGTTTGGTCAGGCCGTCGTGCCGCTGATGTTGCTGCCGCTCATCCTCGGGCTGAGTTGGCGGTCGGCCTACGTGGCGCTGTCCATCAGCACGCTGTTGCTTGCCGCGCTGCCAGCGTTCCTATTCCTCCGACGCCGTCCTGAGGACTACTGCATGCTCCCTGACGGCGCCTCTCCTGACGGATATCGATCGGAGCCTCCAAGCCCTCGCGAAGTGGCTCGCGCGGCCGTCGACAGCACGCCATGGACAGTTCGCGAGGCGTTCCGCACGCGGGCGTTCTGGCTCATCGTGGTCACAATGGCGACCATCAGCTTCGCGCAGACGGCCACCAACCTTCACGCCGCCGCGAGCTTCCAAGAGAAGGGGATATCGTTCGCGGCGTCCGCAACCATCGTCTTCGTCTTCGCCATGACCTCAGCGATCTCGACGTTTCCCTGGGGGTGGCTGATAGACCGGTTGCACATCAGATACGTGATGATGGCCTCGGCCACGCTCTACTGTGCGTCGATGTTCCTCATCATGAACGCCACCACCTATCTTGGGGCAGTCGCGTTCGGTGTCGTGTTCGGCACGGCTGCCGGTGCATGGACGCTGGGCTTCCGGTTGCTCATACCCAACTACTTCGGTCGCCGATCTACCGGGGCGATCCGAGGGGCTACTGCGCCCATCATCGCGTTCATCGGCCCCGTCGGCCCCACGCTCGGGGGTGCCATCCGTGACATCACGGGCGACTACGAACTCGCCTTCGCGATCTTCGCAGGTGTGTTCGCGCTCGCTTTCGTCGCAATGGCATTCGCGAAGCCGCCAACGCATCGCCCGATTGCGCCTGACGAGTTGCCGGTTAGCGCTTAACGAACACCGCCCAGTATGTGAGTCCGGCGAGTGTCATGAGCGCCGCACCTAGGCCGTAGGCCAACCCGAACCCTGTGCCGGCAACCAGAGGCAGCCCTATTGCCGCCCCTGAGCCCGAGCCGATGTCCGCCCACGTCGCATAGCGACTGAGCACCACGGCGCGCCGGTCCACTGGCGCCATTTCCGCGACCGACGCGTTCAAGGACACCGTAAGCGCGGTGCCACCCGCGAAGATGATCGCGTACATAGGTATCGCGACCGCTAGCGTTGGGCTTATCGCAACGGTCAGCATCGCCGCTGCTGCCGCAGCCATCGCGGTCAGGATGATCCGTGGCCTGCCCAGCCGATCAGACAGGTGACCGAACAACGGGCTAAGGCCCAGATCAGCGACCCACCGGATGCCTAGCACGATCCCGCTGAGCGTGCCTACGCCGATGGCGACGCCTGCGATTGTCGTTCCATCGCCTGTGACCGTCCGCACCATGTGCCCCGCCGTCCCCATGAACAACCCTGCCACCAGCATCCACGTGATTGCGGCCTGTGCGTATAGTGACCTAATCCGCCACACCAATGCCCGATCAGATGCCCGATTGGATGCAACACCTGGCTCCGTTACCGCCTGCGCTAAGGGTGCTGGCTTCGGCTGTGCCTTGCCGAGCCCTGCGGGTATCTGGGCCATCGGAACTAGGGCCAGCGCCCCCAGGGTCAGCGCCCCGAACAGCAGCAGCGTGTTGCGCACTCCGATGACGTCCGCAAGCAGCCCGCCAACCACGACGGCAACCAGGCTACCGGCGCGGGACAAGCTCTGGAGCGCACCCATGTGGCGCCCGACCGAGCCTGCAGGTCCGGTCTCTGCGGCGGCAAGGTACCCGCCCAAACGCAGGAATGACCACGCGACGCCCCAAAGAGCGTGGGCGACGAACAGCATCCAGAAACCGCTGGCTGCTCCGTAGGCGAACGTCGTTGCTGAGGCGAGGACGACGGCGAACGCCAGCGGCCAAGCCACGCCTACACGCTGGACGACCCAGCCCGCGCCGGAGTTGGAGAGGATGCGGATGTACCGGTTGATACCGAGGATGAGTCCAGCACCAGTGGGGGTGACGGAAAAAGCTTCGAGGCGGGATGGAAGTAGTGCGTAGAGGGAGGAGTCGCCTAGGAGGCAGACTCCGGTGATGATCGCGATGACGATTACGGGGCGCGGCGCCAGGCCTCGCTTCCCGCTAGCCGAGGTCGGCGGCTGGGTCATCGGCTAGGGATCCTTCGAGAACTAAAGGTGCTAGAGCGGTCGAGCAGCGTGGGGCCACAACAGCGCGCCCAAGATGAATCCGATCCCTAGAACGATCGGGAGAGCTGTCAGAGCCAGGAATCCAAGATACTCGCGGCTGTACACGGTCGTCTCCTTTGGGCCTGCGGACGAACGCGAACGCTGTCCGTTTGAGTCGAACGCATTCTACCTGAGGATGGCTCGTCAGCGTAGCCCTCTCTCGTGTGGTCTGCGCTTGGCCTCGCTGGTGCTGGCTGTCCTCTGCTTGGAGTTGCGCAATCTTAACTGAATGGAAACCGCGCCTACACCACAACGTGTGCTGCTGGGGTTTACGGTATCGCCATCGAATCGAGGGGGATCACCGATGAGTACCGTTCGCAACCAGTCCCGTGGTTCACTGACCCGCATGCCGCCGGCTTGGGTAGTAGTTGTCGGTGTGCTGACCCTTGGCGCGGCCAACCTCGCATTCATCGTTGTCGCGTTCGCTGCTGGCCGCCTCGGCTAGCCTGGATCGACGCAAACACAACCCGCCTCCCAAAGATGCCCCTGACGCTCATACCCGAGCGCCAGCGGCGTTCGCTGTCCGCGCTCGATTAGAATCTTGGTACCACTGTTGAGAGGAGCCTACGATGGATGAGCAACCGCAGATATCGCCAACTCAGGATGGTCCCTATCGAGTGACGGGGAGTGTCCCGGTTCGCGACCCCGGGAACGGAAACCTTGCTGAAGGTCGCGAGGGTTTCATACTCTGCCGGTGTGGTGGGTCAGCCAACAAGCCTTTCTGCGATGGTACGCACCGTCGGAACGGATTCGTTGGAGAGGAGGTCGCTGACCGTGCCCCCACCTCAACAAGGCGTGAAGTCTTCCGTGCGCCGGGTATCACCATCTTCGACGATCGATCCATCTGTGCCCACATCGGCAACTGCACGGACAACCTGGCTCAGGTGTTCAAGCTCGGCCAAGAGCCCTGGATCGACCCTGCTGGCGCGACTCCCGAAGCGATTGCCAACGTCATCAACACCTGCCCCTCGGGGGCCCTGTCGTACGTTCTGACAGAGGACGCGCCTGCTGACGGCATCGGACAGGAGCCCGAGCGCCCGCAGGAGGTTACCCCTCTGAAGAACGGCCCCTACGCCGTGACGGGCGGAATCTCGATCGTCTCACCAGATGGTCAGACCTACGAGGAGCGTGATCGCTGTGCGCTCTGTCGCTGTGGCGGATCAACCAACAAGCCGTTCTGTTCCGGCGCCCACTGGAACAACGGGTTCACAGCTGACGGGGCGTAGTCCCGGGATCGTTGGTAGGCGGGTTGAGTAGCCAGTCGGGGCTCGCCCTCGGAACTCATGGCTTCGCCGCCGGACTAAAGGTCGCTTGGGATCCCCGGGCTCGTTGGTAGGCGGGTCGTGACTCCAGTCGGGGCTCGCCCTCGGAACTCATGGCTTCGTCCGCCGGACTAAAGGTCGCTTGGCCGCTCCGGGGAATGGGCGTGGGGGCCGGTGGCCGCGCGTCTTGATGTGTCTCAAAACGTCTCATTTTGTCTCATTTACCTCTAGCCGCGATTGGGCTAGTGCTGCCTCGGTGTTAGCCGACGTTTCGACCATCCCCTGGCCCCTTCCTAGCCAGGAAGGGGGATAAAACCGGGTGGATTCGGGGGCACCCCCGCTCCCCCGGCAGAGGAGTGCCTCTGCACACCCCAGGCCAGGGAGGAGTAAGGGGCTTTTCGACTCCGCTTGCTCGGTGGCACAAGGGTAGTCCGTTGTATGACAAACGCGCTACGACCAACTGTCACAGTGTGGCACCACCGCTGGTCATGCCAACGTCACGATGGGCGCAAGTATGGCCCCGAGGCGGGACCAAGCGTGAACAGGTGCGGCGCTGGTGCTAGCCGTTGGCGTCTTGAATCGCCTGCTTCAGGAAGCGCAACGTGAGCGTGGTGAACTCCACCATGTTCTCCACTCGGTCGGCGATCCCGGTCAGCATGACCTCGGTGCGCACCACTGGGCCTGCGACGCTCAGCGTCGTTTTGCCAGCGGGCGCGCCGAAGCGACCGCCCGTTGGCCCCGCCAGGCCTGATTCAGCGATGCACCACGTCGCGTCCAGACGTTGGCGCATGGCCTCCGCGAGTGTCGCAAGCATCTCTGGCGTGGTGCCTTGGTAGTTGGCGTACTGCTCCTCTGGGACGCCAGCCAGCGCTGTGCGTGAGGCGAGGGTGTACACGACACCGCCACCAGCGAAGTACTTCGAGGCACCTCCCACGGAAAGCAGCGCCGCTGACACTAAGCCACCGGTCGTGGATTCTGACACCGCCACTTTCTCTCCCCGCGCGATCAGCAGTTCGGCGATCTCAAGGGCCAGTGTGCTTTGTTCATCGGTCAGGAACATGGTGGTCGGACCTCGTTGGTTGGTGTTGAGATGTAGCGCTCGCAGTTTGGCGACCTAGTTCCCGGTCGGTCAAGCCTCAACACCTCGGTGCCGCCTGGTTAGGGCAGGTCTACCGCTAGAGCGTCGCGACCGGAGTAACAGAGGCATCTTCCTCACCGTTTGTTACGCTGAGCGTCATGCTTTGCGACACCTGTTCACACATGAACCCTATCGTTTCCGGTAAGGGGGCGGTCTTCGTTCAATGCCGCAAGCATTTCGAAGACGCTAGTTTCCCGAAGTACCCTCGCGTGCCTGTGCTGCGGTGTGCGGGATTCAGTGCTCTCGGACCGATGGCGCCGCAAGCAGACGGCACTGGCATCACGTCCCCTTGAGCAATCGGCTCCTACCGACGACAATTCGCCGCACGAAGGGCAGATCGAGCCGAAAGGAGGCAGTCATGGGCACAGGTATCAACGGAGTGAATCACGTCGCATCTCTGGCGAGGAACATGGACGAGACGGTGGCGTTCTACGGCGATGTGCTTGAGATCGGCATACAGCGGGTCGTGTCGGATGCGCCGAGTCATAAGCATTACGCGTTCGACTTGGGCGGCGGCGGAACCCTCGATTTCTTCGAGGCCGCACCTGGGATGGCTGAAGGCGCACGGGACACCATCGGTGGCCTGAACCACCTAGCGCTGACCACCGATCCGGCGTTCATAACGACCGTCGAAGAGCGGTTGAAAGAGCGCAACTGGGACTACCGTCCGGAAGAGCGTGCGGGCCAGCACACGATCTACTTCAAAGACCCCAACGGGATCACGCTTCAACTGTATCCAGCGACGGGCGGAACGCGCGCCAGCTAGGTGTGCCGGGGGGATGGCGGGATACCCGCCAACTCCCCCCGCACGGCAATTACATCTGGGCGAGTCCGATGATGTTGCCCTCGGTGTCCACGAACCACGCGCCTTTGATGCCAGCGTCTTCTGACACTCCGTTAACGGTCTTCAACCCCGGCTGGTCGTATTCTTCGAAAACGACTCCTCGTCCGCGCAGTTCGCGCATCTCGGCGTCCACATCGCTCACGATGAACGTCGCAGCGGTGTGGGTGGCGCGGGTGCGTTCGTGTGGGTAAACGAAGATGCCCGTTTCGTCCGTGCACTGGAACGCGATACCGGCTGGTGACTCAAACATGATGGATAGACCGACTTTGTCGGTGTAAAAGGCCTTGGCCCGTGCAAGATCTTCCGCAGGGAGCACAGCTGTCGCTTTGCCTATCATCTCAGCCCTCCTTGGATCGAATGACCGAGACTCTACAACGGACGCAGAGTTAGCGCTACCGCATCAGGCAAGCCAATGGGTGAGGCGGTCGTGGAGGAGGGAAGGGGGGGAGGAAAGCTGGAGCCACCGAACGGGTTCGAACCGTTGACCTGCTGTTTACAAAACAGCTGCTCTACCACTGAGCTACGGTGGCCTGCGATGGAGCCTTGAGGGGCTCTCCGCTAAACGCAAACGCGCGAAGGCGCACGAATAATGATACCTGATGTGGCTTGAAAGGCTTGTCGCGCAAACCGCTGCCGTCGCTTGATCGACAGTACGACGCATGATCGGACCGCCCTCCAAATTATCTCGCGTGCGGTATAGTCACGCCATGAGGTACTCCGTTTTGTTGATCGCTGCGGTCTTCGCGATGATTCTTGCTGGCTGCGCGTCAGCTGACCCGGCCCCACGATCAATGATATCGAGACGGCTCAACTGTCCGGGAATCACGCTCCCCCCTACATCTACCCCAGGACGTGACGATCGAAGGCACGCTTGCCCGGATACCGCCGAGCTCTGGCAGTCACTTCGCGCAACAAAGCGCCTACGGGTTCCAAGGCGACGGCATGATTCCCGAGGAGGTCGTCCACAACATGGAGCACGGGGCCGTCGTGCTGTGGTACCAACCTGGCGATGCGGAGCTTGCTGACAAGGTCTACGAGTTGGTCCAGGCCGTTGGCGACCAATGCGTCGTTGCCGGATCCTATGCCGACCAGTCATTCGAGGTCACGGCGACGGTTTGGGGGCGAGTGCTTCCTCAGGCTACCTACGATGAACCCGCGCTGCGCGAGTTCATCGACCAATACCGGGGAACTGAGGGGCCCGAAGCGGGGCTTTGCGCTCGCTAGAGGACACGCGGCCCACGACCGTTAGGTCTGCGGTCAGCGAACAGGCAAAAGAAAAAGTTGGAGCCACCGATAGCGCTGGTGCGATGAACCAAGGATCAACAACGCGAACGATCTATTCGTACGCCCAACGGCGATCGTCCCGGCCTGAGGGCGCGAACATCAAACATGTCTCATGCCTCAGCATCTCGGACCCGGAGGGCAAGCGAGGTTCGGACGCCGAGAAGCGTGTGCGTGCGCTGGAATCGGGCGAGGCGGGACTGATCATCGACAAGGCCAGGGGCCTGCTCGATGAGGGCTATGACGTAGCGTTCTACTGCGCACTAGGTCGGCACAGGAGTACGCCCTAGCCGAGGAACTCCACCGCGTGTACCCGCAGGCGACGACAGTGCGACATCTTTGACGCTATCGACGAGTGAGCTGTTGGGCGTGATGCAAAAGAAAAAGCTGGAGTCACCGAACGGATTTGAACCGTTGACCTGCTGTTTACGAAATTAGGAGGTACGCGACTTTCCCTGTAATCCAGCGACATGCTACGACCAACCACTCCAGTAGGCCATTACCTGCTAAACACCGCCCTGCGACTGACACTGACTGCCAGTGCTTATTGTACGACCGTCCGTGAAGACTGACGTACAGATCGAGGTGCTTAGTTCGTTGGCGCCGCCCCTAGCTTATCCATTGATACGGCCTGGACTTCAACGCTGAGGTGCTGGTAGAAATCGGAGGTGATGCTCAATGCGAGTGCCCCAGTACTTTGGACACGTCGGCAAGCGAAGTGGCTGCCGAGTTCATCAGCAAGTTTGCGCAAGCGTGCCGCAGGTCGTGGTAGGTCTGTGACCTCAACCCCGCCTCGCCCTGCATCTTCTTGTACCCAGGATCACATTGCGCGCTAGCAGCGGGCCGCCAGTGTGTGTGGCGAACACGACGCCGTAGTCCTGCCGTGCGTCGCCAGCCAGTAACCGCTCCGCTGTCTGGCTCTCACGATGTTGAGCCAGGACGTTCATCAACAATGGAGTCAGTGCGACCGTGCGGACTCCTGAGGCGGACTTCGGTGAATCAAAGTACCAAGCGCCATCACGCCGGTGGAGTGTGGACGTTACGTCGATTGTAGCCAGGTATTCCCTGAATGGATTCGCTGACGACTAGAGCAAGCGAGGCTCCAGTAGGGGGAGTCGGTGTCGCGCTAGGCAGCACGGTTGCAGACCGGGCTTCAGTGGGCGCCGGGGTGCTCTGAGGTCTTGTAGCAGTCGGTGCGAGCGGTGCGCTTTCAGCACACGCCACGACGGCGGAGACCAGGGCAAAGCATAGCACCAGTCGAAATAGGTTCACGGTATGACGGTGATCGTGGTGCACAGCCGCTCTTTCCTCCTACCCTCCGTTTCGATGGAGTATAGTGACGTCATCAAGTACCCCCGCGTTGCTTGCTTGGCCTGGCCTAGCTGTTTGCGAGCCGGGTGTTCGCGGGTACCTACTTCCGGGTCCACCACACCGCAGCACAGCCACGCCGACAGACACACCAGCGCCGAGTGGAGAGCGGGATGATCTTCCTACAGCCTCACAGCAGATATGCAGATTTCTCGGGTAGGTCAGGTAGGCCTGAATTCTGGTGGTTTCAGGTTTTTCTTGTGGGGGTGGCTTTCGTGTTGGGCTTCGTGGATGGAATCATGGGAACTTTCGATGTTCCTCCAGGCGGGGCTTAGTATCAGGGTTATTTTTGGCAGCCTCACTAATTCCATCATGGGCGGTTGGAGTGCGGAGAATGCATGACAGCGACCGGAGCGGATGGCGGATCCTAGTAGCTGGTATTCCTGTCGTCGGCCTTTGGTTCATCGTTCTCGCGACCCAGGCGAGCACGCCCGGGGTGAATCGGTTCGGGGCCGGTGCTCAACCATCGGGAAGCGGGAAAAACCCGAGTTTACTATGCGCCGCATGCGGTAATCTGGCCAATGCGGAATCCCTTTTCTGTGGCGAGTGCGGAGCGCCTCTCAGGAGATAGATCCGATCATGCCTTGTTAAATGTCGATTACGTTCTCTCCATGCGACGGGTAATCGTCTTCAAGGCTTGGGTTCCTCCAGACAAGGTCACCGGGTTCAGGATTTGCGCTAATCTGTCATCTATACGGATAATTTATTCTCAGCAGTTTCGCCAGGGTACTTGATAACCAGATGCCGCTTCCCAAAAACATTCGCCCCGCTCCTCAAACGCTGGGAGCAGGTGCATAGAACCTACATAGAGACCGCTGTGCATGTATGGGGTACGTACCCCCGGGGTCGGCAATGGGGTATCCGATACCTCTGAGCACGTCCGACGAGTTAAGGTCTTATTAGGGTAGCCCTGACCAACCGGAAGGCACCAAATACCGCGTACTGAGTACGCTTGAGTCGAGGGTTTCAGCACAAGCCCGCTTGGAAACTGACGTACATCAGCCCAGCGAGCGGGAAAAGAGAAAACATAGGGACATGCGTTTAGCAGTCAATGATGCGGAAGAAAGCTGGAGCCACCGAACGGATTTGAACCGTTGACCTGCTGTTTACGAAACAGCTGCTCTACCACTGAGCTACGGCGGCCCGCTTAGCGGGAATAGTGCGCGACAGCCCGTAGGCGCGCGGCACGTCTGTAGATTGTACCTGTGGCTAATGCTCGCCCGCAAACGGTTGTTGGCTGTCGAAAAAGACGCCTCTCTCTTGCGCTAGGAACGTTCAACGTGGATGATGTGCGCCGCTCAGCGGGTTTGGCGCGATCCACCCCCTGTGCATCCAATGACCCGCGAGGAGGACCCCTTATGGACAAGCCTAAAGTTGTCGTGTTCGCACCCGGCAGCCAAGCGAGCCTGGACGAGATGGAAGCGGCTGGTTGCGAGTTGGTGCTTGGCTCCGCCACTTGGTCGGATCCCACCGGCGATAGCCAGGAGGATTTCGTGAAGATGGCCGCCCACGCCGACGTGCTGGTCGGTACGTCCATCAAGGGCACGCGCATCAACAAGGACACGATGATGGCGTCCGAGAACCTGCGCATCATCGCTAAGTACACCGTCGGCGTCGACGAGATCGACGTTGAGGAAGCGACCGAGCTCGGGATCGTTGTGACTCACGCACCCACGGAGGCCAACTGGGGCGGCGTGGTCGAGTCGACTATGACGATGATGCTCACGCTGCTTAAGAAGACGCGCGAGCGTGACGCGTACCTGAAGGCTGGCAAGGGCTGGCGCGCAGAGGAATTGACGGGCTACTACATCGGGCAGCGCGAGGATGGCTACGAAGGCATGACGATCGGCATCGTTGGGCTAGGTCGCATCGGCTCACGCTACTCGGAGTTCATGAAGCCTTGGAAGGTGCGCTTGGTTGCGTACGACCCGTACGCGCCCGACGAGCGTTTCGAGGAACTGGGCGTCGAGCGGGTGGACTACGACACCTTGCTGAAGGAATCGGACGTGGTCTCGTTCCACGTGATCCTGACTAAAGAGACGCGCCACATGTTCAGCGAGCGCGAATTGGGGCTCATGAAACCCTCCGCCGTGGTCATCAACACGTCGCGCGGGCCCGTTATCGACGAGAAGGCGCTGATCAAGGCGCTCCAGACTGACCAGATAGCGGGCGCTGCCATGGACGTGTTTGAGCACGAGCCGGTGGAACTCGACAACCCGTTGTTGAAGATGGACGACCGCGTGTTCATCACCCCGCACATGGCCGCCAACAACTACGGTGCAGGGATAGGCCCAGGCATCGTTTGGGGTACGGCGGATGTGTTGCGCGCCCTGCGCGGCGAGGTGCCCGAGCACGTGTTCAACCCTGAGGTTTTGCCCCGTTGGAAAGAGCGGTTCGAGGGGCGCTCGCTGATCTAGTCCCGTCCGGCTACGTACAACTCTCAACTATCAAGACCGGAGGCGCGCCATGGTTAAGACAACAGGATCCAAGATAAGCAAGGCTGAATACGGTTCAGATGTGATCGCAGAAGCGATCCGCGAACTGGGCATCGAGTACATCGCGCTCAACCCTGGCGCGTCGTACCGGGGCGTCCACGATTCACTGGTGAATTACTTGGGCAACACCAAGCCTGAGATGATCTTCTGCAACCACGAAGAGATCGCGGTCGCTATCGCCCACGGCTACGGTCGTGCGGCGGGCAAGCCCATGATCGCCTTCGTGCACGACATCGTCGGCCTGTTGCATGCGTCCATGGCCATGTTCAACGCATGGATGGCTCGCGAGGGCGTCATCGTCCTCGGTGGCACCGGCCCCGTCGACGCCAACCACCGCGTCGTCCGTGGATCGACTGGATCCACACGGCCAACGTTCAGGGCAACGCTGTCCGCGACTTCGTGAAGTGGGACGACCAACCCGCAAGCGCAGAGGCGTCCGTTGAGTCGTTGATCCGTGCGTACCACCTGGCATCCACCGAGCCCAAGGGCCCCGTCTACGTTTGCTTTGACACCGACGTCCAGGAGGGCAAGCTGGAAGAGCCTTTCGAGATGCCGGACTTCTCGAAGTTCCCGCCTCCCACGCGCTTCAACGCTGATCCGGTCGGCTTGGACCACGTCGCTGACCTGCTGATGAACGCCAAGAACCCGGCGATCATCGCCGACTTCCTGGGCCGTAACGAGGCGTCGACCTCCGGCTTGGTGCGATTGGCGGAGAGCCTGGCGGTGCCGGTTATCACGGGCGGTGATCTTTACAACTTCCCGACGCACCACCCGTTGAACGCCACTGGTTCCAAGATGGATCTGCTGAGCGAAGCGGACGTGGTTGTTGCGCTGGATGTGTACGACCTCCAGCAGATGCTCACCCGACAGGACTGGGCAACACGCACCAATGAGGACATCCTCAAGCCCGACGCCAAGCTCATCGACATCTCGTTGCGCCAGTTGCTCGTGAGGAGCTGGGCTGACGACCACGGTGCGCTCTACCCCACGGAGATCCAGCTCGCCGCCGACACTGGCTTGGCGATCCCTGCGCTCGCCGACATCATCGAGCGTCGGCTCGAGGACGGCGCGGGCAATTCAGGCGACATCGAGGCGCGCCGCTCCGAGATCAAGGAATTGCACGACGCAAGCGTGGCGAAGAATCAGGCGGTCGCCAAGGACAAGGCGGGTGAGTACCCGTTGCACCTTGCTACGATCGCCCAGACCATCTACGGCGTCGTCAAGAATGACGATTGGGTCATCGGCAACGGCGACTTGCGTGGATGGGTGCAGAAGCTGTGGAACTTCACCTCACCGCACCAGGACATGGGCGCACGTGGTGGTGGAGGGCTCGGCCAGGGACTCGGGCACGCCATCGGCGTAGCGTTGGCCAACCGCGACAAGGGTCGGCTGACGATCAACATCCAGTCCGACGGTGACATGCTGTTCACGCCTGCTGCGATCTGGACGGCTGTCCACCACAAGATCCCCATGGGCGTGCCAGGGCCGGTCTGAGTCAGCAGGTCATTCTCAGGAGTCGTCAGCATGTCGCACCTCGGCAGGAATGTTACTCCCCGGGCTCGTTGGTGGGCAGTTCGTATGGCCAGTCGGGGCTCGCCCTCGGACCTTGGACTTCGTCCGCCAGGACTAAAGCGCTCGGTGCAGGGCCTCGCGGGCTCGTTGGTGGGCAGTTCGTGTAGCCAGTCGGGGCTTGCCTTCGGAACTCTTGGACTTCGTCCGCCAGGACTAAAGCGCTCGGCGCAGGGCCTTGCGGGCTCGTTGGTGGGCAGTTCGTGTAGCCAGTCGGGGCTCGCCCTCGGAACTCTTGGGACTGAGATCGCTTGCCCGCTCCTGGAAGGACGCGCGAGCGCATGTCATTGGATCCCTGACCGGAGGTACTGCGGAAGCAGCGCTAGTGGGCCGGGGGGTGGGCACAATCACGACCGATCCATTCCGGGACGACGGCCCGCTTAGGTCGCTCGCCCTTGCCGAGCGGCAGCAACTGGATGCAGGGCGCGCCCTGCCTTGTTCCAGACGCGCTGCTCCGATAACGTAAGCGCGTTGTCCGACGCTTAAGGGGACACCAGGAGGAATCATAAATGGCGACCGATTCAGACCGAGATATCGTTCGGGCTACCGAGCCCACGGGTGAGCTCGAGAAGCTCATCATCGAGGACCCGTATAGAGGGTGGTTGGCTGACGAGGGTGTTCAGATCATCGACGAATTCGTGTTCGAGGATCTGGCGACAGTAGAGCTTGGGCCTTGGGAGCGTAAGGGTGGCAAGGGATCGGTGATCAACATCCCGTACCCGATGCTCATCAATGACTCGCAACTCATCGAGATCAAGCCCGGTGGGCAGTCTGTGCCGGAGCATCACCTCTATGAGGAGGTCGTTTATGTGATCTCCGGTCGGGGTGCGACCAGCGTGTGGATTGACGAGAATGGCCCCAAGCAGACGTTCGAGTGGAAGGGTGGCAGCATGTTCACCATCCCCCTGAACGCTTGGTACCAGAACTTCAACGCCAGCGGTGACGAGCCTGCACGTTACCTTGCGGTGACGACTGCTCCGGTGGCGCTTCGCACCTACAACGACTCGGATTTCATCTTCAACAACAACTACGTCTTCAAAGGTCGCTACGGCCAAGAAGAGACGTTCTTCAGCGGTAGCGGCAAGCTCTATGCGGGTCGCGTGTGGCAGGCAAGCTTCCTGCCCAACGTGCCCGACATGCCGCTCTACTCGTGGGAGGGCCGCGGGGCTGGTGGCATCAACGCCATGTTCGACATGGCCGGCAACCAGATGAAGGGTCACGTTTCCGAGTTCCCGGTGGGCACGTACAAGAAGGGTCACCAGCACGGCCCGGGCGCGCACTTGCTGATCCTCAGCGGTGACGCTGGTTACTCGCTGACGTGGACCAAGGAAGACATGTCAGACGTGGTCAAGTCCGACTGGAAGGTCGGTTCCATGGTCATCGTGCCTAGTGCTAATTGCTACCACCAGCACTTCAACACCGGTTCCCGCCGCGCGCGCTACCTTGCGATCGGCTACGGTTCCGGTGGTGAGGCTCCTGGCCTCTACGCACCGTTCGCCGGTTCCGGCGGCGCCGACGTGTCGCAGAAACAAGGCGGCATGCAGATTGAGTACGATGACGAGAACCCAATCGTCCTCGACATGTTCGAGGAGGACTGCATCAAGCACGGCGCGACGCCCGACATGCGTCGCTATTTCCCGGAGCGAACCGAGTACAAGGTGACGCTACCGGCGTAACCCGAAGCACAGAGTTTCATGACAAGGGAGCGGCCAACTGGCTGCTCCCTTGTTCGTTAACTTGATACTGGCAAGGCCCGGCGCTTCGGAGGAAATGCGAACAGCGCTGCCACCATGCTCAGCGCAGGGAAGACCATGAAGATCACCAGAACCGACGTGTACGAGCCCGTGAGATCGAACGTCAGCGCGAAGGGCAGGGGCCCCAGAGCTGCGCCCGCCACCATCGCCATCGTCGCCGCACCGCGGATGCTCCCCAGGTGCTTGCGTCCGTAGTAGTTCGGCCAGATCACGGCGGCCACCGTGATCACTGAACCGCTGGAGAAGCCGATCACACCACCGTAGATCAACGCCTGCCAGGTCTCGGTCATCACCATCGCCAGCAGCATGCCGATCCCCAAGATCGCCTGGCCTGCCAAGAGCAGTAGTCGGTTGGGGAAACGGTCGGACATGAATCCGCCCGCCATCGCGCCTGCTAGCGATACTGGCCCCATCACGCTCAGCACCGCAGCCGATACCCCCGCGCTCAACCCTCGACTGTCCAGCACGGCGACCTGGTGGAAGATCAGCGCTGTGCTCACTAGCGACTGCGACCCCGCCGCCACGAACACGAGCCAGAACGTCCGCGTGCGGAGCGCCTCGCGGAGCGTCCAATCGCCAGCGCCTTGCACCAGTTGCGAACGTGGGGCATCGTCGGCGATCGGGTGTGATGCCGTTGCGCCGTCAGGCAAGAGCCCCACTGACTCCGGCGTACGCCGGATGAACAGAACCGCGACGGGGATCAGCACTGCCCATACGATGATCCCCAGCACCACCCACGTCTGTCGCCAACCGATCTGCGTGTTTAGCGTATGGATGAGCGGCGGGAAAATAGCCTGGCTCGCGACCATACCCAGGCCTGCCAACGCTGTCGCGCGGCCACGCTTGCGAACGAACCACAGCGCAACGAGCGAGGATGGCACGAGCCCCAACGAGCCTTGACCGAACATGCGCAATGCGGTGAAACCCGCGTACACGCCGAGTTGATTGCTCACCTCGCTCATCCACAGCGCCGCTAGGCCAAGCATCAGGCCAACGCCCGCGAGCACGACGCGCGCGCCGAATCGGTCGAGCAGCCAACCTATCGCAAGCATGGAGCTTGCGGCGGTCAGCGAGCCTGCCGTGTACAGGCCGGAGATCGTCGTGCGTGACCAGCCAAACTCGTCGATCAGTGGATCGACGAACAGGCTCACGGTGAACGTCTGGCCTGCGCCTGACACGAATATGGCGAGAGCTGCGGACGGCAGGATGATGCAGCCGTAGAAGAACGGCAGCCGCGCGGGCCACGGTCGCGGCCCCGCTGGTTGGGCCGATTCAGGCGTTGTGTTCAATGGTCGCTTCCCGGCGGTCAGTAGAGTAGGTCAGCCAGGACGCGCGACGAAGAAGCTGCGTAACGAGTCGGTGGACTTTGAAAGTTTACTAGCTGTGCTATCGTCATTCGGCAAACCACACGGCCAGAAGCAGGGCCGCAAGGAGAACCCATGGGCACATCCCGCATGTACGCCGACGCCAACGGCGACACCACCTGGCAGCCGATCGACCTCGCCGAGCAGACAGAATGGCTCGCAGGCGTCCCCGCCAAGGACATCAAGTTCGGCATCCGTCCTCCCAACGTCACCCAGGAATGGCACTCTGCACCCGCACGACAGTTCGTGATCGTGCTGTCCGGCCAACTCCAGATCACCTACGTCGACGGCAGCGTTCGTGTCTTCGGCGCTGGCGAGGCACGCCTCATGGACAACATCACCGGCAAGGGACACCAAACCATGGCGCTCGGCGACGAGCCATGTATCACGGCCACAGTCGTGCTCCAGGACCAAGAGCCGCGCATAGGCAAGATCTAGCAAGCTGACAGCCGAGTTACGAGGCACGAATGCTTTCTTCGGACATCAATGAACTGCTGACCAGGGTGGGCCCCGGCACACCCATGGGCAACATGATGCGTCGCTACTGGATCCCTGCGCTCCTTTCGTGGGAGCTTGAGACCGACGGCGACCCGGTGCGTACGCGGCTGCTCGGCGAGGACCTCATCGCGTTCCGCGACACCAGCGGACGCGTCGGGGTGCTCGACGAGTACTGCCCGCACCGCCTGACCTCGCTGTGGCTCGGTCGCAACGAGCACGACGGCATCCGCTGCGTTTACCACGGCTGGAAATTCGACGTGACTGGCCAGTGCGTCGACCAGATGAACGAGCCGAATTCGTTCTCCGAAAAGGTCAAGACGACCTCCTATCCCGCCGTCGATCGCGGCGGCGTGATCTGGGTCTACATGGGGCCGCCAGAGAGCCAGCCTATCGACCCTGATTTCGAGTGGACGCAGGTGCCGGAGTCATACCGGTCAGTCACGAAAGTGATCGAGGACTGCAACTGGCTCCAGGCCCTAGAGGGCGGTATCGATACCTCCCATGCGCCCGTCATGCACCGTGCCTTGCGGGAGAACCCCGCTCACCCGGGCATCCCCGTTGGTGGCCCGTTCGTGAAAGGCGACGCCCCCGATCTGCACGTGGAGGTCACCGACTACGGCTACCGGTACTTCGGCGTGCGCAAGCTCGGCGACGACGAGCAGTACGTGCGTGGGTACCACTACGTGATTCCTTGGACGCAGATACGCCCCGGCGGGCCCGGTCGGGATTCCCAGACCAACGGTCACTACTGGGTGCCCATAGACGACGGCCATTGCATCGTCTGGAACTTCTACTACGACTACGACCACCCGCTCAGCGAGAACGCGCCTGACGCGCAGGACACGGGCAACACGTTCGGCGTCGACGTCGACATCAAGACATTCAGGTCGTTCCGCAATCGGTCCAACGACTGGCTGATCGACCGCCAGGTGCAGCGCACCGACACGTTCACCGGGATACTTGGCGTGAACACCCAAGACCGGGCAGCCCAGGAGCTCATGGGGCCCATCGTCGACCGCTCACGAGAGCACCTGGGGCCTGCGGACAAGGCGATCATCACGGCGCGACAGTTGCTCCAGAAAGGCGTCAACGCCGTCATGGACGGCGGCCACGCGCCTGGCACCCAGCGTAGCCTGGGCAACCTCCGTTCCGCCGACGCGGTTCTGCCGTTGACGACAGACTGGCACGACGAGCTTGTTTCGCGCATGGACCCGGACGCCAACTAGACCGCTTACCGACCTAGATAGCTTACTTTCAAGGAGCTCTTACGATGCCAAAGAAGACGTTCAACCCAGAAGGCTTACCGGTTCCGCGAGGCAGCTACTTCCACGTTGCCGTGGCTGATCCAGGTCGAGTCGTGACCATCGCAGGGCAGACCTCCAGCGACGCCGAGGGCAACATCGTTGGCGCGGGTGACGTTGGCGCGCAGACCCGCGAAGTGCTCCGCAAGATACGCGTGGCCATCGAATCCGTGGGGGGCACCATCGACGACATCGTGACCGTCACTGTCTACATCACCGACGCCCGCTTCTACGCTGACGTCAACGACACGCGGCGTGAAGTCTTCGGCCCCAACTACCCACCGTCCACGCTCGTCCAAGTTTCATCGCTCGCCCGGCCTGGTCTCCTCGTCGAGATCAACGCCACGGCGGTCGTGCCCGAAGCCAACCTGACGATCTAGCCCCGGCAACAGACGTGATGGTCCCACCCG
>JAQCEV010000135.1 GCA_027618515.1 Chloroflexota bacterium
TCTTTTCTCTTAAGCCCATGGCTGGATCAGCGACGGGACCGTCCTTTAGAAGGCCATCACCGCTACCCCGACGGTGACCAAGCTGGCGGAGGCCCACTTGTTCCTCATCCCACCATGCTCAGGCCGGTGTCGGAGGGCGTCACGTACGCTGAACCCGCTGATCACAACCCACAGCAGTAGCATCACTGGGCGCGTGCCCATGATGGCCGTCGCCAGCGACACAGGCCCAAGCGTCAGCGCTAGGGTGCCAGAGAATATCGCCACGACGAACGCAAGTTGCGTGGCACTGAGCATGCGCATGGCGTCTCGGGAACCAAGTACCTTGCGCATCTCGCGACCAGAGTGCGTGACGCGGGCGATGATCAGGTGGATCGGAGCTGAGACCATCCACGCAAGCCCGACCATCTGCACCACCGTAAGGTCTGCCGAGGCGACTTTGAACAGTACTGTAACAACGGCCATTGCGACGGCCGCGCCCAGTACCGCGAAAAACGATCTGTTTAAGCGTATGCACTCGCCAGGTAGCGCCTGGTGCCATGACGCAGTGATAGCGCCTGCGCTCACCATCAGCACCGCGACCCACTTGAGCGGCGTCAGCGCTTCACCCAACACCATGACCGCAATGATCAGCACCAACAGAGGATGCGAATCGAGAACGGGGACGATCCGTGAGATGTCTGCCTCACGATTGATCGCGTATCCCTGAAGAAGCCACACCGTAGCTTGAACCACACCTGCAGCCAACATGATCACGACCGCCGTTGACGTCCAGTCGGGAGGTGTCAACAGCAGAATAACTGCGGCCACCACCACCTGTGGCAACGCTGCGACCCCGTTAAACACGACGGCACCGTTGATGTGCCGTTCCAGCGCGCGTTTCTGGACGATGGTCAATACAGTGAAAGCCACTGCACTGAGAAGCGAAAGCAAAACCCAATCCATCTCTAACCGTTCTTTCCCGCTGACCTGGGCTGTACCTTCGCCGGAAGTAGAACGAGCAGCCGTGAACACGATGTGTAGTGGGCTGCTCGAATGTCTTGGCCCCACTCATGAGAAGTGGGACCGGCTGGGGCCAACGCACCTGAGGCGCGCTATGAAATTGTTTGTTAAGTGCCTTTTTTAGAGGTCCCTTTACTCCGTGCTCGTCTTGGGATTCTGCTGCCCCTCGGCCATTCCAAGTATCTCGCGGATCCCTGCGTAGTTGATGCCCTTGTTGGCCAACTCCGCTATGCGCCTGATCTTTTCAAGCTCCTCGTCTGAGTAGAGCCGCGTACCCCCTTCGGTCCTATCAGGGCCGATGAGTTCCGCACTCTCAAACGCTCGAAGCTTGTGCTCCGGGACCCCTGTCAGATTGGAGGCCACACTTATCGGGTACTTCCCCAGCGCTCGATCCTCTTCAGGAATCTGCTCGGGGCTATCTTCTAGCGTCAACGGTTCTCCTATGAGATGGCTCATTATTGATCAGCGATGCTAAGAACATCGTGAGGATTTCGAAAGAGTTTCGCAGAAGGATGACTACTTAATCTAACACTCATCGTTAGATTTGCCAATCCATCGGGGTAGATTCGCTCTCGCCGAATCCCAAGCGCCCCGCGTTACACTTGTTCGACCATGGCAGCCAACACGAGCCCCACAGCCAGCCAAGGCCGGTTCGCCGGTCGCCTAAGGGCGTTACCCACGCAACCCGGTGTCTACCTGATGAAGGACGAGGACGCCAAGGTGTTGTACGTGGGCAAGGCTGCGAATCTACGCAACCGGGTTCGCTCCTACTTCCAGACGCCCCATGGTAAAGAGCCCAAGATCCAGGTGATGGTTCAGCGCATCGCCGACTTCGAGTACATCGTGACTGAGTCGGTTCAGGAAGCGTTGCTCCTAGAGAACCTGCTGATCAAACAGCATCGGCCGTTCTACAACGCCCGGCTCAAAGACGACAAGACCTACCCCTATATCAAGATCAATCCCAAAGAGGAATTCCCGCAGGTCTACTTCACACGCCGTGTGTTGGCCGATGGCGCTCGCTACTTCGGACCTTTCGCCAGCGCCGGCTCGGTCCGCAAGACGATGGACCTGCTGAAGAAGCTGTTCCCCTACCGCTCGTGCACGAAGCCCATCACGGGCACGGACGAGCGCGCCTGCCTTGAGTACTTCATCCACCGGTGCGTTGGGCCGTGCATCGGTGCGGTCGGGCGCGAGGAGTATGGCGAGGTCATCCAGCAGGTGTTCCAGTTCCTGGACGGCGATTCGGACCAAGTGAGCCGCGACCTTAAAAAGAAGATGGCAACGGCTAGCGACGCTCTGCTATTCGAGCGCGCTGCGGTTCTGCGTGACCAGGTGCGCGCTATCGACTCTGTGACGCAGAACCAGAAGGTGGTCTCCGATCGCGACGAGGACGCAGACGTTATCGCCCTGGCCAATGATCAGGGCGAAGTCTGGGTGGAGCTGTTCAAGATCCGCAAGGGCAAGCTCATCGGCCGCGACCACTTCTTGATGGAGGGTGGTGAAGTCGAAGAGGAACCGCAACTGGTGGAAGAGTTCATCCAGCAGTTCTACGACGCCACCCCCGATATCCCACGCACGCTGATCGTCCAGCACCCCATCGAGGACGCTGAGGCCGTCGAGACGTGGCTCACGGAAAAACGGGGTCGTCGCGTGTCGATCCTGCACCCGCAGCGCGGCGACAAGCGTCGGCTGGTTGCGATGGCAGCGGAGAACGCGATCGAGGGGCTCAACCAGCGGCGCATCAAGTGGCTATCCGAATCCGACAAGGTCATGCAGGCCATGACTGAATTGCAGGAAGCACTCACCCTGCCCGAGCTGCCCACCCGAATCGAGTGCTACGACATCTCCAATACCCAGGGCACCAATTCCGTAGGGAGCATGGTCGTGTTCGAGGACGGAAGGCCCAAGAACGCGCACTACCGGCGGTTCCAGATCAAGACCGTGGAAGGCCCGAACGACTACGCGTCCATGCAGGAGATGCTGCGGCGCAGGTTCAAGCGGCTCGCCGACGAACGCCAGGAGATGCGGCACGCGGCGGATGATGCCAACGCGCCCCCCGAAGCGCCAGAAGCGGTTGGCGCGAGCGGCGAATCAGCACCAGTGCGACAGCGTCGGCGTAGGTACGCCAAGACCGGGGCCCTCGCACCTGAACAGGTCGTTACCGGCGAGCAGCAAGAGCCGCAGACATCATTCGGCCTCGTCCCTGGACTCGTCATCATCGACGGAGGCAAAGGCCACCTCAACGCAGTCCAGGAGATATTCCTGGAGCTCGGGATCACGGATGTCCCACTGTGCAGCCTGGCCAAGCAGGAGGAGGAGATATTCCTCCCGCACATGCCGGAGCCAGTGCTGCTCCAGCGCGGCTCTCAGGGCCTCTACCTCGTGCAGCGAGTGCGGGACGAAGCTCACCGCTTCGCCATCACCTACCACAAGCAACGCCGGAGCAAGGCGGCCACCCGCTCCGCCCTCGACGACGCGCCAGGCATCGGCCCCAAGCGCAAGCGCGAGTTGATCCGCAGGTTCGGAAGCCTCGCTGGCATCCGCGAAGCGAGTCTCGCTGACGTGGCCGAAGTTCCCGGCATGTCCGAAACCACAGCACGCAAGCTGGCCGAGCACATCGGCGGGGACCTGGGAGGCTCGCTCGGAGCCGCCTCCGTTTCCCAATGATGCTTCTGTGGTGCAGTCAGGGTGAAGCCGTGATGGCAAGGGTGTACGGTACGTGCGCAGGCCAGCTCTAGCGCTAACCGCAACGCCAACCACGCTTGTCATAGAGGTAACCCTGGGAGCGCCCTTTGATCCCACTCCACGACCGTGACCTCATACGTCGCCGGACGCCCTACGTGACGATCGCGATCATCGCCGTCAACGTCTTGGTAAGCGTGATAACGCTCCTGTTCCTCAGCGACCTGCGCGAGCTTGAAGCGATCTACCGGTTCGGCGCGATACCAGCCGTCCTCACTGGCGGTGAGGGCTTCGGTGTGGTCCAGGTTGCCCCGCGCGTCACCGTCGACCTCACGTCTCCCTTGCCTGCGGTGATGACGATCATCACGTCCATGTTCATGCACGCAGGGTGGATGCACCTAGGCGGCAACATGGTGTACCTGTGGGTATTCGGCGACAACATCGAGGATCGCTTGGGGCACGTCGGCTACTTGGTGTTCTACCTGGCAACGGGTGCAGTCGCGGTGGTGGCCCATGTCGTATCAGGCCCAGGCAGCGAGGTACCCATGATTGGCGCCAGCGGAGCCGTGGCGGCCGTTCTCGGCGGGTATATCGTCCTGCACCCGAAAAGCCGTATCACCACGCTGATCCTGATGGGGTTCATCTTCAGCGTGCGCCTACCTGCTCTGGTTCTGCTCGGCGGCTGGATAGTGTTCCAGGTGTTCTTCAGCGCAGCGAGCTTTGTCGTTACCGACGACGGTGGGGGCGTCGCGTACTTCGCGCACGTGGGTGGCTTCGCTGCGGGCGCGGCCACGTTCGCCATCCTGAGAGCGTCCCGGCTAGTCGGTGCCGACAGCCGATCGCGTTTACGCTAGCGCGTGCGTTAAAACAGAACAGGGCACTTTGGGGGTGCCCTGCTCGTTCGCCACGGAGTGTGGACGTTTACCTTGCTAGGTGAGTTGCCGCTCGCGGAGCGCGAAGAGAGGGGTTCGCTCCTCCGAACGGCTGATGTTGATACTCACCCACGCGAGGAATGCGAGAACGATGATGACGCCCAGCCAGATGACTCCTAGCAGTTGAGCACGCTCCGCGCTCCAGCCTGATTGTGCCCACACGACTGCGAGCGCAAACCCAGCGGCGACGACGGCCATGGCCTGCAGCAGCAGCACATAACCAGCGATACGCGAAAAAAGACCTTTTCGAGGCGCTCGTGCAACCTGGTTGGCTCCGCACCAACCGCAGACGATCCAACCTCGGCCCGTGGGCCTATGACAACCTTGACAGTTATGCATCGGGACTCCCTCCAATCACATGCCACCGGGCGCGCTGCCCGTCCTCCGGACCCTTGCCAAAACTAACAAGTAAGGTGTGCCGCCTCTCGATATTATCCCCCCCGAGAGGCGGCACACCCTACCCTCTACGCCTCACTCGACAAGTCGAGCTGCTCGATATTCCCCAGTTCGAGCGCGGCAACGCTCGCGGGCACTATGCCCACTGCCCGCGGGTCCACGTCATCGTCATCAGGGACAGGGTCTGCTTCCTCGACCATCTCGCGACCACTCTTGAGCTCGCCTTTGAGGGCGCTCAACAGGGTGATCGCAACATCGATGTACTCAGGCGTCAGCGGAACTGACAATTGGCGACCGCCCGCTGACAAGTGAAGCCCACCAGTTGAGCCTGTTGCCAACACCGTCCCGGCCATCTCTCCTGCCAAATAACCCGGAATATTCTGTTCTAGCGCAGAATATTCTGCTTTTCTCCCTACCGAAACAGGACGTCCCAATACGCGAATAGCATCGGTCAGGTGCTTCTGGATCAACGGCGCTCTCCGGACGATCTCATCACGGGACGCACGCGTGATCTCCTCAAGCCCGACGAGCATACTCATGTCGTCAGGCACCTCTCCCTCGAACCGGCCGTACAGTTGCCGGAGCAGATCCACGCGTTGGAATGCCTCTGCACGCGCCTCCTGCCCTTCTTCCGGCGTCGACGGGTGTAGAACCCGTTGAGCCAATTGCGAGATGCGCAACTCCCCCCGGCCTTCGATAAGACCGAAATCGCGCATCGCTGCAACCTTGGCGAACAGTGTGCCGCTCCCCTCGGCCATCCCCAGCTCCCAAGCCAGCCCCTTCACACTAACCGTCCCCTTGAACTTGGTGAGAACCCTCCCCGAGATCTCAACC
>JAQCEV010000136.1 GCA_027618515.1 Chloroflexota bacterium
CGTGGGTAGTTCCACACGGATTCCTGGCCAGGCCTGGGCACGACGATGTCAGTCAGGCGTTCTCGTTTGAGGTTGCGCCAGTATTGTTTTTCGGTGTTCAGCGGATCGTCGGTCATGACAAAAGGATATCGCGCGATCGGGTCGACGTGTTCATGCTGTGTGCATGACTACTACGAAGAGCAAACCACGCCGAGTCCGGGAGAACTTTGAGGATAGGCCGATGATTCGTGATCTGCCTGGCGGAGAGCGTCCGAGGGAGCGTTTGCGAGATGCGGGGCCCCGCTCGCTGAGTGGGGCTGGGTTGCTGGCCATTCTGTTGAGGTCGGGGACTGCGTCTGAGAACGTGCTGGATCTGGCGACAAGGGTGCTGACGCAGTTCGAGGGACTCGCTGGGTTGGCGCGGGCAAGCTTCACGGATCTCTGCGAGGTCTATGGTTTCGGCGAGGCGAAGACATGCCAGTTGATGGCAGCGATGGAACTGGGGAAGCGCTTGCAGTTGGCATCCGTTCCGGAGCGCCCGGTGATCAATTCCCCGCAGGATGTTGCGGATCTGGTTTCAGGCGATATGGCCGATTATGAGCAGGAGCATTTCCGCGTGCTGGTGCTGGATACGAAGAATCATGTGCTGGCGATGCCCGATGTTTTCGTGGGGAGCGTGAACTCAACGACGATCCGCACTGCGGAGGTGTTCCGGGATGCTGTGCGGCGCAATGCTCCTGGAATCATCATCGTGCACAATCATCCGTCAGGCGATCCGACGCCGAGCGCTGAGGACGCGGGCGTGACGCGGGAGATCGTGGCTGCGGGGAAGGCGTTGGATATCGAGGTGCTCGATCATGTTGTGATCGGTCGCAATGGCCACGTCAGCCTCAAGGAGCGCGGTCTCGGTGGCTTTGCGGTCTAGGTCAGCGCTGGACCGGGTGCGTCGTTTGGCGTGGGGTGTGGCGGACGTAGGCTGATCCCGCGCGCGGACGTTAGGGGCGCCGCGCCGCTGGCGCCGGTTGATTTCAGACGGTTCCGGGGGCCGGGGAGGAACTAGCTGGAGAGGGAGCCGATGCTGAGGATGTTGCCTTCGGTGTCTTTGAACCAGGCGGCTTTGGTGCCACCTGCGTCGGCGATGCCATCGACTGTTTTGAGGCCGGGCATGTCGTACTCTTCGAAGGCGACTCCTTTGGCGCGGAGGCCCGCAACGACGGCGTCGATGTCGGCAACCATGAAACCTGCGACGGTGTGCTCAGCTTTGGTGGCCCCGTGTGGGTAGATGAACATCATGGTTCCGTTGCCAGCGGTGAGCGCGACTCCTCCCTCAGCTTCGAACGCGACAGTGAGCCCAAGGGTGTCCCGGTAGAAGGCGGTGGCTCGCGCCAAGTTGGCGGCGGGTAGGACCGGGAAAGCCGAAGATTCGCTGAGCATTTCAGCTCCTTGTCACGGGGTCTTAAAGTCGCAGTCGTTGGCGCGTTGGCGCTTTGGGACTAGCGCGCTGGGTTGGCACGCCAGGCTTCGGCGACGGCGTTTGCGATGACGGGGGCGACAGCGCGGTCGAGGGCCTCGGGGAGGATGTTCTCTACGCCTGGTACTTCTACTAGGTTCGCGAGCGCAATAGCGGCCGCGATCTGCATCTCGGCGGTCACGCGGGGTGCGCGGACGGATAGGGCACCTTTGAATACACCAGGGAATGCGAGGACGTTGTTGACTTGGTTGGGGAAGTCGCTGCGGCCGGTGCCGATAACGACGGCTCCGCCTGCCTTGGCTTCATCGGGCATGATCTCAGGCGTCGGGTTGGCCATGGCCAAGACGATGGCATCGGGCGCCATGCGCTTGACGTCTTCGCGGTCGATGACACCGGGGCTGGAGAGGCCGATGAAGACATCAGCGCCCACGATGGCCTCGTGGATGTCGCCGGTGATGCCTTCGCGGTTGGTCACCTTGGCGATGTCGCGTTTGGCGTGATTGAGGTCGGGGCGACCGTCGTAGATCGACCCTTTGCTGTCGACGAGGATGAGATTACTGGCGCCGGCCTTGAGGAGCATCTGTGCACAAGCGATGCCTGCTGCGCCCGCGCCGGAGAAGACTACTTTCACTTCGCCAAGGTTCTTGCCGACGACACGGAGGGCGTTGGTGACGGCGGCCATGGTGACGATGGCAGTGCCGTGCTGGTCGTCGTGGAAAACGGGGATGCCGATGTCTTGGAGGCGCTCCTCGATGTCAAAGCAGCGGGGGGCTGAGATGTCTTCGAGGTTGATACCACCGAACGACGGGGCGAGGTTCTTGACGATCATGACTATCTCGTCGGCGTCCTGGGTGTCCAAGACGATGGGAACTGCGTCGACGCCCCCGAGCTCTTTGAAGAGGAGGCACTTGCCTTCCATGACAGGCATGGCGCCGAGCGGCCCCAGGTTGCCCAGGCCAAGGACGGCTGATCCGTCGCTGACGACAGCTACCGTGCGCCCGCGGCCTGTGAGTTCGTAGCTGAGCGAGGGGTCGTTGGCGACCGCCATGCTCACGTGGCCGACGCCGGGGGTGTACGCGAGCGACAGGTCGTCGGCGTTCCTCAGGGGCATCCTCGCGTTTATCGAAAGCTTGCCTTGGTACTGGCGGTGGAGGTCTATCGCACGTTGGCCGATGTCGCCTGATGAGGTGGTCATGGTTCTCCAGTCCGCTGCGGCAGAGGTTTGTCGTCGAGAGGTTCCCGGAATCCTAGGCTGTGTGCGGAGCGAGGTCAATTCGGTTCGACTCGACTTCTTGTTTGTTCGGGGACGTGGTTCGGGGCGTGCCTGTTTGGGCGAAGTGTAAGATGTGGGCGATCGATAGGAGAGACATATGTCGGCTAAAAGCGGAGCGCAGGAGCGACTGGATGGCGTCAAGGATGACTTGGTCGCTTTGAGTCGCCGTATTCACGACAATCCGGAGTTGGGCTATGAGGAAGAAAAGGCTTCAGGCTGGCTCGCCGACATGCTCGATGGCGCCGGTTTCAAGGTGGAGCGTGGTATCTGCGATCTGCCGACGGCGTTCAAGGCGACGATAGGCTCGGGGCCTCTCCACATCGCGATATGCGCTGAGTATGATGCGCTGCCTAGCATCGGTCACGCGTGCGGTCACAACGTGATCGCGGCGTCCTCGGTGGGAGCAGCCATCGCTGCTGCGGCCGTTGCCGATGACGTGGGGCTGACGATCAGCGTGATCGGGACGCCCGCGGAGGAAGTGCTCAAGACTGGTGGCAAGATCTTGCTGCTGGATCGTGGCGCGTTCGATGGGATGCACGCGGCGATGATGGCGCACCCGGCCCCATGGGATGTAGCGATGTGGCCGATCGTTGCGGCGTCGTTCTTCGAGGTTCATTACACCGGCAAAGCGGCGCATGCGGCAGGCTTCCCTGACAAGGGAGTGAACGCGGCTGATGCGATCACCATCGCGCAGACGTCTATCGGCCTGTTGCGACAGCACTTACGTCCATCTGATCGCGTACATGGGATCGTGACTAAGGGTGGCGACGCTTTCAACATCATCCCGGCGAACACGTCGGCTGATTTCGCGGTGCGCGCTCGGACGCTTGATGATCTAGGGGATGTGTACGAGAAGGTGATGCGCTGTTTCGAGGCTGGTGCGCTCGCGACGGGTGCGACGTTGGAGATCGTCGGTGGCGATAAGCCGTTCGCCCACATGGAGGACGATGTCGACATGGCGGGCTTCTACCAGGCCAACGCTGAGGCATTGGGACGCACGTTCCCGACGCCTGGTGGGCCGTCGCCAGCGACGCCGGTGTCCACGGACATGGGCAACGTCTCGCTGGTCTTGCCATCGATCCACCCCGCACTAGGCATCGATTGCTTGCCTGCGGTGAATCACCAGCCTGAGTTTGCCGACGCGACGATCACGCCTGCTGCAAATCAGGCGATCTACGATGGAGCGCTTTCTCTTGCGTGGACCGCCATTGATATGGCGTCGACCCCGGAAATCCGCGACCGCCTATTGGCGGGCAGGGGGCGTTGATAGCGTCGATCCGGCGCCTCCTGACTCATGTGACCCAGAAGAGGATGAATTGACGGAAGAATTGGAAAGCCTCGATGCCCGAGGCCAAACCGTTGCTGTGCCCTGGTTGGTTCGGTGGGCACCACTGCTGCTGACGCTGGTGGTGGTGACGCTCATCGTTACAGTTAGAACGGTCACGTGGCCTGAAGCCCCGAAGCCGGGTGACGCGGCGATCGCGAATGGATTCCTTATCGCTATTGAGGACGACGGGAAGCTGCTCAGCTACGGATTTGATCTCCCCGATGGGAGCCGCGTTTTCGACAAGCTACTGATCGGCAGTGGGGTAGGGGAAGCCAACGAAGCTTATGGGTGGGAGCGCCAGGGTGCTGGTGCGTTGATCCTTGTTGCCTACGATTCGTCGGACACGAGCGTGAGTCTGCCCTACCTTGAGTACCCTTACTGGGGCACGGCAGCGTGGGCATTGCTCGTCGCGTCCATCTTGCTGCCGATCGCAGTCTGGGCAAGGCGTCGGATGTATCCTTCGACGATTCCGGTGATGCAGACGAGCTAGCTGGGATCGTCCGCGTTATCGGCGATAATGCATCGCACTGCAGGGATCGAGTACCCCGCCAGTATCTGGGAGGTTGTGACATGACTAGCGCGAACTACAACCCGCTGACGCCCGAAGAGGCTAGGGTTATCGAATCGAAGGGCACCGAGAGGCCGTTCACCGGCGAGTACGACAACTTCTATGAGACGGGATCGTACGTATGTCGTCGCTGCGACGCTGAGCTGTACCGGTCGGTCGACAAGTTCGACGCGCAATGTGGGTGGCCTGCGTTCGACAAAGAGGTCCAGGGGACAGTGCGCCACCTGCCTGACCCGGACGGGATGCGAATCGAGATCGAGTGCGCGAACTGCGGTGGGCATCTGGGCCACGTGTTCATGGGTGAGGGCTTCACGCCAACGAACGCTCGGCACTGCGTGAATTCGATCTCTATGAAGTTTGTTCCTGCTAGCTAATCAGGGAATAGTGGCCTCGCGCGCTTTCCTCTGGTAAAGTACGTCCGCTCCTAGGGAGGCCGCTACGGCGCTTAGGCTTCCCGTGTAGATGCCTCAGATACACAATCAAATAGACCTAGACTCGCACTGAACAGCGCCGCAGTTGCGGCAAACAACCAGGAGGAACCATCGTGACTCACGAACTGCCAGCTCTGCCCTATGCCATCGACGCACTCCAGCCCCACATCTCCCAAGAGACGTTGGAGTTCCACCACGGCAAGCACCACAACGCTTACGTGACCAACCTCAACAACTTCACGAAGGAATCCGAGTTCGCCGATGCGTCCCTTGAGGACATCATCAAGAAGGCGCCCGCAGGCCCGATCTTCAACAACGCCGCGCAGGTCTGGAACCACACCTGCTACTGGGCCTCGATGAGCCCCAACGGTGGCGGCGCGCCGACCGGTGCGATCGCTGAGGCGATCAACAAGACGTTCGGTTCCTTCGAGGAGTTCCAGACCAAGTTCACGGCGAGCGCCACCGGCAACTTCGGTTCCGGCTGGACGTGGCTGGTGAAGAACGCTGACGGCTCCATCGAGATCGTGAACACGTCGAACGCAGGCAACCCGATGACCAACGGCCAGACGCCTCTGCTGACCTGCGATGTCTGGGAGCACGCTTACTACATCGACTACCGCAACGCTCGCCCGGCGTACCTGGCAGCGTGGTGGAACCTGGTCAACTGGGACACTGCCAACGCTGGCCTTTAGGGCTAGGCAGTCGGAATAGACGCGAATCAAAGAAGGGCGGCGCTTAGCG
>JAQCEV010000137.1 GCA_027618515.1 Chloroflexota bacterium
CGGCACGATCACGTGCCGCCGGTCTTTTATTTAACGATCCAACTAACCCACTTAGCTTGGTCGAACAGCTAGCGAGGCCGTTTACTCGGGCTTCGGCTCGCGCTCCATGAGTTCGGCCAGCGCATCACGGGCAGACAGGCCCTCGAACAGCACCCGGCACGTCAGCTCCGTGATCGGCATCTCCACGCCGTAGGCCCGTGCCATCTCCATCGCCGCTGCAGCCGTCGTAACGCCCTCAGCGACCTCGCCGCCAAGCCCATCGATCGCCTGCTGAAGCGACTTGCCCTCAGCCAACGCGATTCCGACGCGATGGTTGCGCGATAGCCCACTGATCGCGGTCGCCATCAGATCACCCAATCCCGCATTGCCCATGAACGTCATCGGCTGCGCGCCAGCGGCCACCCCTAGACGCGTGATTTCGGCCAGGCCACGCGTCAGGAAGGCTGCCTTGGCGTTGTCGCCAAAGCCCAACCCATCGATCACACCGGCGCCGATCACGATGATGTTCTTGAGCGCACCACCCAACTCAACGCCAACCACATCGCTGTTCGTGTAGACCCGGAACGTCGTCGAATTCAGCAATAGCTGCGCCTCGCGGGCAGTCCCTTCGTTCGCCGATGCCACAACCGTTGACGTGGGCAATCCACGGACCACTTCGCGCGCCAGGTTCGGCCCAGACAGGCACGCCAAACGTGCTGCAACCTCAGGGAGTTCCTCAGCAAGACACTGCAACATCGGTTTGCCAGTCCCTTCTTCGATCCCTTTCGTTGCGCAGATCACCAACGGCCCGCGACCCAGGTACGGCCTGACACGGCGAGCGTTCTCACGCAACGTACGGCTCGGCACCACGAACAGCACCGCCGCGGCATCGTCCAGGCTGTTGCCCCAGTCGTCAGTCACCGTCAACGATTCGGGGAACGCCACGCCCGGCAAGCGAGGGTTCTCCCCCGAGCCTATCAGCGCCTGCGCTTCACCTGGCGTTCGCGCCAGCAAGCGAACTTCGATACCCCGGCGCGCCAGGATCACCGCCAACGTCGTCCCCCACGTCCCAGTGCCGATCACCGCCACCTGCCCCTGCGAAATTGCATCTGTAGTCATGGACGCCAGAATACCACCAGCGAGCGGATGCCCTGATCACCCAATCCCGCCTGATCCCCTATTTGCAGCCCGATCGCCTCGGCCCTTTCCTCGTTTGTCGGCCAGACACCCCTCACCCAGCGGTGCTTCCGTAAGGTCGGGGTCCGAATACCACTCTCTCTAGGAGCACTTATTCATGCGTATCTTTGCAGGACATCTCAACGACAGGACAGACGACAACGGCCTTCACGCTGCCTTCGGCTGACAGGATCAGCTAAAGCCCTCCGGCGCCAGGAGGGCTTCTTGGTGCCAGTCAACACCCAAAAGCGCCAAAAAATGTTCACCTGCCGCTCACGGCCATTACGCCAATCTGCCTAACATGGCTTAGTAGCCTCAGAGAGCTACTCCTCCGCAAGCTCGAAGGTCGCCCAAGCCACGGCGAGACTAGGACAGCACACGACCCATGCAGTTGCGCATCCATCAGCAGGACATGCTCGACATCGTACAGCGCATCAAAGCGGGCGCGCCCATCAGGGACATCTACGCAGCTGTCACTCCTGGCGCGGGCAAAAGTTGGCTGCCCGTCATCGCCGCTAGGGAACTCATCCCCGCTATCGCCGACAAGATCTGCTGGGTCGTCCCTCGCACCAACCTCGCCCGCCAAGCCGAGGACGTATTCGCCAACAACAGCGCCATCCAGGAATTGCTCCCCCATAAGCACCTCATCCGCATGGCCAAGAACGAAGCCGACCCCACCCGTGGGCACTCGGGATATGTCACCACCTATCAAGCCATCGGCATGGACGCCAAAGGCCAGCACGCCCAGGAGTTCCGGCAGCACCGCTACATCCTCATCCTCGACGAACCCCACCACATCGCGGACGAAGCCCAATGGCCCGAGCGCCTCGCGCCACTGATCGAGAACGCCACCTTACGCATCTTCATGAGCGGTACCTTCGAGCGCCACGACAGACGACGTATCGCCTTCTTGCCCTACAAGAAGGAATCCACGGGCGACTACCCCGACCTCGACAGCGACACCACCGGCAAGTCCGCGTACATCGAGTACGGTCGAGAGCGAGCCATCGCCGAAGGGTCGATCGCCAACCTGATCTTTCGGCGCCACGACGCCGGTGGGCTCGCCTGGGAAACCGCTGAAGGAGAGCAGAAAGCCTTTGATTCTTTCACCGACGCCGTCGGAAAGGACGCCAAAGCGGCGCTCTGGACCGCGCTCACTCAGAAGTACGCCTTTGACCTCCTGGAGCGCGGCCTCGATAGCTGGCTGGGATTCAGACAGCACAACAAGTGGGCCAAGCTCCTTGTCGTAGCCCACAGCCAGAACCGCGCCGAAGAGCTCAACGCCCACCTGCTGGAGAAGGGCGTCGTATCAGACATCGCCATCAGCAACGATTCGCCCGCTGCCACCAAGGCCATCGACCGATTCAAAGGCCTGCGCAAGCCACGACTCGACGCGCTCGTGACCGTGCAGATGGCCTACGAGGGCATGGACGTACCCCAGATCAGCCACGTCGTGTGTCTCACCGGTATTCGAAGCAAGCCCTGGCTTGAGCAGTGCTTCGCGCGCGCAGCCCGCATCTATGGCGGCAAGAGCCACGGCTACATCTGGGTGCCCGACGACCCGCTGTTCCGTAACGTCTACGAACAGATCATCGACGAGCAGGACAAGGGCGCATACCGCCCACCAGAAGCAGACGAAGCCCCCATGCTCTCGTGGGCCACGCAGCCGCCTGCCGAGCCTCGCGACATCCCCGCAGGCCTGGGCATCACCCCACTGGACGCCAAAGTCGGAGCCGAAACCAACTCCGATCTCATGGGCGCCACGCTAACTGCCGAAGAAACCGACCTCTTCGCCACCATCGCCTACGAAGAAGGAGTCTTCGGACTCGCCCCCATGCAGGTCCAGGCCCTCATCAGCGACGGCCAACTGCCCTACGCGACCGGCATCTCAAGTGACCAGATCATCAAGATGCAGCAGCGTTTCGCCAAACAGACCCGCACCAAGTCGACCACCGCAACGGTCGCCCCTCCAGGTCTACGACCGTCCGACACCGAGCAGAAGTACCGCGACCGCATCTCAAGCTGGATCAAGAAGCACGCCTACAAGCGCTGGCCCGGCGAGACTCGCGACATCCGCATCCGGCGCGCCGCCTACATCAAGACCGTCAACTCGACGCTCCTCCAAGCCTTCGGACCCCGTGACCGCCTCCGCATGGACGGCCTCGTCGCCCTCTGGACCCACGTCCAACGCTACTTCCCCGCCTAGGCTAGGCCGGCAGGGCTCGCCCTGCACCCACTTGCTGCCGCTCGGTGATGGACAGCGCTTCGTGGGGGCCCTCCCCTGCTTCGTCCGCGATAGGCAATCGAGCTATGGGGTATCTGGGAGGGTGGGCACAATCTCGCTGGTTCCCGAGCGTTCCATCTAATCTCGTCCTGCCCTGCGCCACCCCCGCGACGTTCACGCAGTCCGGTTCTGCCTTACTCCGCGCGCTGATCCTCCCAAGCCTGCGAACCCTCCGTCTGCCACGCCTGCAACTCAGCCGACCACGTCGATTTGATGTACGCGATGATGGACACCACCTCAGCCTCCGTCAGGCGACCGCGAAAAGCAGGCATGACGCCGCTACCGCCGGGCACGCCGTCGAGCACCCACTCCGCCAGCGGCCTATCAGCGTGGTGCCACGTATGGCCGTCCGCATCGTGGCGAGGCGCGTCGAACTGACGCTCGCCACCCGTCGCTGGGCTCGCGTGGCACACCTGACAGTTCGCCGCATACAACAACTCCCCGCCAGCGTCCGGCGCGATCGGATAAACGATTCCGTCCACGTCCCCGCCGCCACAGGCAGTCAAGATGGAAGTGGCAACAAGAACGAACAACAAAGAGAAACAACGAATCTTCATCGCTACAGGCTATCGCAGCCGCCCCAACCAAGCGCTCCGCCTACGCCGTTAACAGCAACCGCCCCGGAAGTGATCCGGGGCGGTTGCGCTGTCTGATATCGACTATCGTGGCCCGAAAGCGCTGGCGTGCCTAATGCACGTGGCCATCGCCCTCGCCAAGGCTAACGATGAAGGCGGCCAACTGGTCCAATTCTTCGTCAGTGATCACGCTAGAGTCAGACGCTGGCATCGCGCCGGCGGGCGTCCGCACCTGCATCCTGACTTGATCGCTCGTGTGCCCGGCCAACGCCGAACCGACTCCGCCCTCAGCGTCGCCTCCGTGGCACGCTGCGCAGCCCTTCGCGCTGAACAGCGCTTCACCGGCTTCGATGTCCTCATGGTCATCGTCGACAACATAAGCCGCAACCGCGGCGGCTGGCGTTCCACCGTCGAAAACAGTGAACGTTGCGCTCAGATCAGGGTGCAAGGGATCGGTCACCTCGTAGGTCCCTGGGGTATCAGCAACGAAGATGATCATGTCCATACCCGCCGGGTCTGCGTGCGCGTGGATCCATTCTCCGGTCGGGCAGACCCCTGAGCGAGAGGTACAGATGTGGAACGGCACCAGATCGACTTCCGGGTGATGCGCAGCATGCTCTTCCTGAGGGATAGCGGCTTGCGATTCGTCCTCTTCCTTGGACAGCCAAAGGATCCCCACCGTCGGCATACCGAGGATGTGGTAGTGATGCTCCACCTGATCGTGGTTCCTCAGTACCAGTTGGATCTGACGATTGGCAGGTACTGAGACCTGCTTGGGCAATATCTCCCCTGGCTCGAACGAAACGTTCACGACCACGGGAGGGAGATCCCCTCCTGACAATGCCACCAGCTCTCGCACACCATCGACGAGCCTTCCGGCTAACTCAGTGCCATCGTCCGGAGTCGACACCACGGGTGCTTCAACGACCTCATCGGCGACTGCAGCAGTGGGCGTCGGCCCCGGCGTCCCATCCGGCGTCGAGACAGCGCCCGCAGTCGAATCGTCAACCGGAGAGGCCTCCGAATCGCCCGAGCATGCTGCCAGGGCAAACAACGCAACACTGCCGACCAGCGCCGCGAAGATAATCTTTTTACTCATGTCATTCCTCAATCGATCGCTAGGGCTGGCTTCCGAGCGTACCCAAGTACGCCGTGACCGCGTCCACCTCTTGCTCGGTCATCGTGATGAACGTCATCTGCGCCCTGGTATCCAGCGCTGCCCAGATCTGATCCGCCGTGACTCCCTGGATGTTCGGCGAGCCTAGTACCGGATCACCGGTCGCGTCGGCCTTGTGGCAATAGGCACAGCCGAGTCCCCCAGCGGTCTTGTCGAAAACTTCTTTACCCAACGCGAGCTGTTCGTCGCCGTTGCCAGGGCCATCTGGTGTAGCGGTGGGTGTTGCGACTCCCACGGGCGTTGCCGTTGGAGTCGTAGTCGGGGCAGCCGCAGTCGCCGTGGGCGTTGCCGGGGCAAGTGTTGGCAGGACTACGCCTGCCGGGGTCACGGGCGTTGCGGTGGGCGCTGTTGTTGCACAAGCCGTCAACAAGACCACTGCTAAAACGCCGATCAACGCGGCGAAAATTCGAGTGATACTAAACAAATCCATTTCCTCGTATGACGGCGTTGTGACGGGCGTTTCCGAGTAGAGTCCCAGGACGTGGTGTAAGAGACAGCAGGGCCTGGCAAGACAGAGGCCACCGCGTCAC
>JAQCEV010000138.1 GCA_027618515.1 Chloroflexota bacterium
CGGCCCGAAGGCCGGCTCGAGGTTGCTCTCAAAGCGGTTTACGACTTAGTGCTGGCCTGAACCTCTTCGATGCGACGGTGCAACTCAGCCACGAGCGGAACCGCAGGCCCAAATCGATCGGACTCCCATTCAGCGCCGCCCTTGTGGTACTGCAGGCGAGTGTTTCGGCTGAGCCCCAGGTCTTTGCTGGCCCATTCCGGGTTCTGCCACGCTTCAGCGGGGCCGCCTCCACCGTAAAGGATCTCAGGCATGGTCGCTGGGTCGCGGAAGAAGTTCATCGGATCGCCGCCGTCCTCCACGATCTGAATCTGTTCGTCGATCTGACGACGGAGGAAAACCACCGGGATATCGGTGCGTCCCAAGTTCTCCTGACTCCTATCGGTCAGCGGGCCTTGGGCCCACCAGCCGATGAAATCCTGATTCAAAATGGCGTCCAAGATCGGCCGACCTTGTTCATCCCACATGGGGACTTCGTAGTACGGAATCACGTCCTGTTTCGGAGCTTCCACTCCTGGAGGTGCGGCGTAGCAGTTATAGGAAATGTGATACGTGTGGTAGTCGTCGATCGGAACCCTGATCTGGAATTCACTCCAAGGGGCTCCAGCAGCATTCTGCTCGGTATAAAAGGGGAAAATCACTGTTGAATGTCGAGACGTGTGGTCGCTTTCCGCTCCCAACTCTTTGGAAAAGATGACTCCCTTTTCCATGCCGTACTCAGTCTCGTTGGCATACAGATCTTTGATCCCAACTCCCTGCTTCATGAAGCTGTCGCTCATGTTAGCCAAGCGGTCCTGGTCATCCATCTTCTCAAGAGCGTATTTGAACAGGTAGCCGTGGAGCCACACACCGTGGGACGGGTCTCCCGTGTTCTCCTGGCATTGGAGCCAGTTCGCCTCCAGGGTCACGTACCCGATCTGCCGAACCGAGTTGGGCCATACAAACAGATCCCAAGGGGGGAGCAGGGGGGCGGGCGAGGGGCCCATGTAGGCGAATAGCAACCCTCCCATCTCCTTGACGGGGTAAGCATCCAACTTCAGACGATCGGCAAACATATCAGTGCGTGCTTCAAGCGGAGCTTCGACGCAGACGCCAGCCGCGTCGTAGAGCCAGCCATGATACGGACACCGCAGGCCGTGCTCATCCGGGATTCCCCATTTCAGGTCGACCGCACGGTGCATGCAGCGGTTCCCTATCAAACCGATGTCGCCTGATCGATCCTTGTAGCAGGTCAGGTCCTCCCCAAGGAGGCGCACCTTTTGGACAGGATCCTCATTCAACATCCCTGCTGGCATGAAAGGAATCCAGTACCGGCGCATCAACTCGCCCCCAGGGGTTCCTGGGCCAACACGAGCCAACCTGTCGTTCATCTCTGTACTCAGCATGCGCTACCTCCCAGTCGACATTACGGGTTTAGCATCGATTTGAGTCTCACCGCACCGGCAGACGTTTTGTGACGGGGTTCTGGCTATTGCTGCCAGTACGCCGAGCGGTTGGCTCATTCGGCAGAAGCATAACACCCGTGCCTGGGGATTGGCTTTGCCTGAACGCAGAGAACGGCACAGTACCTAGACAAGCTCAATCAGAACGGGCAGAACCGCCTCCCGGTTCCGTTGTCCCCCGCTGTGGGGAAGACCTGATTGAATCGAAAAAACCGAGGGTTCGAATACCTCCTCCCCAGCTAGCTTGATGGCCTGGTAGACGGTCGGCTTGACTCCCCCCCTTGGCCGCTCCTAGACTCAGTTCAGATGTCTTTCCAAAATGCATGTTGTTGCCTACCTACGAGGGATCCGCTAGCTCTTCGGAAGTTGCCTGACGTCTACTGACAACCACGCATCGAATCCATTGAGTTATCAAGCCCCCTCAGCAACATGCTGAGGGGGTATTCTTTTTGCCCGGAGAAATGCCACGCACGGCAATGGGCAATCGTAGAGGAAGGAACAGCACATGGCGGTACCGGAGTCCGAACGGTTGAGTGATGAGGAGCTGGCGGCGCTGAATGAGCGCCTCGATAAGGCCGCGCCCGATGAGGTACTCACGTGGGTGAACCAGCGCTTCGGCGCGAGGGCCGTGCAGATGTCCAGCTTCGGGCTCGAAGACGTTGCCCTGTTCGACATGTTCTGGCGAGTCAACCCGGCGGCCCGGCTGGCGACACTGGACACGTGGAGGCTGCCCACCGAGACCTACACGGTGATGGATCAGACGCGGTTGCGCTATAAGACTCGAATAGAGGCGCACCAACCTGATCCCGAGGCGGTGGCCGCGTTGGTGGCCGGTCAAGGATTCAATCTGTTCTATCGCGGACGGGAGAACCGCGTCTCCTGCTGCCACGTGCGCAAGGTGGAGCCGCTGGAGCGTGCGTTGGCGTCGATAGACGCCTGGGTCACGGGCCTGCGTCGCGATCAGGGCATGGAGCGCGGCAGCATCGCCATCGTGGAATGGGATGCGGCGCACTCCAACTACAAGGTGAACCCGCTGGCTAATTGGACCTTCGACCAAGTACGGAGCTACGTGGACGAACACGCCGTTCCCTACAACGAGTTGCACGACCAAGGCTATCCGTCCATCGGGTGCGCGCCGTGCACCCGTGCTGTCGCGTCCGGCGAGGACCCACGTGCTGGGCGATGGTGGTGGGAGTCCGACCCCAATGCAAAGGAGTGCGGGCTGCACATCGTCGCCCTCGCCACCGGGAGCCGATGACCACTGAAATCATCAGCCCTCACCTGCGACCGGAATCGAAGCATCTGCGCGACCTGGAGTCGGAGTCGCTACATATCATTCGTGAGGTGGTCGCCGAGTTCGATCGTCCCGGACTCCTGTTCTCCGGCGGCAAGGACTCCGCAGTGCTGCTGCACCTGGCGTTGAAGGCTGTTCGCCCTGCACATCTGCCGTTCCCGATCGTGCACATAGACACTGGCCATAACTTCCCTGAGCTACTCGCCTTCCGCGACAGAACCGTGGGGCGCTTGGGCCTGGACCTGGTGGTGGGATCGGTGGATGACGCTATCGCTTCGGGACGCATCCTTGCCCCCGCTGGGGCCGATATCTCACGTAACCGCCTCCAAACGCCAGTCCTGCTGGAGACCATCCTGAAGGGGAGATACACCGCTGTTTTCGGCGGTGCACGACGCGATGAGGAGCGAGCGCGAGCCAAGGAGCGTGTCTACTCCCTGCGAGACGAGTTCGGGCAATGGGATCCGCGCAACCAACGGCCAGAGGTGTGGAACCTCTACAACGGGTGCATCAACCCCGGCCAACACATGCGCGTATTCCCCATCTCCAACTGGACCGAGCTCGATGTCTGGCGCTACATCGCTGAAGAGCAGATCGAACTGCCGGAGATCTACTACGCCCACGAACGCCAGGTGTTCGAGCGCGATGGGATGCTGATGGCGCTCTCTTCGCTGATGCAGCCAGGCCATGGTGAGACGGTCGGCACCCGGACGGTGCGCTACCGCACTGTGGGCGACATGACCTCAACCGCTGCGGTGGCCTCTGAGGCACGGACGCCAGAGGACGTGATCACCGAGACCCTGGCCATGCGTATCTCAGAGAGGGGCGAGACCCGCGCTGACGACCGCTCGACAGACGCGGCGATGGAAGACCGTAAACGTGAGGGATATTTCTAGTATGGATCTGCTTCGTATCGCTACCGCTGGTTCCGTGGACGACGGCAAGAGCACCCTTATCGGGCGCCTGCTGTTTGACTCCAAATCGCTTGATGACGACGTGCTTGCCGCCGTGGAAGACGCTAGCCGACGCCACCATGGCGACTATGTGAATCTAGCCTTGGTCACCGACGGCCTCCGCGCCGAGCGCGAGCAAGGAATCACCATCGATGTCGCCTATCGCTACTTCTCGACGGAGACACGGAAATTCATCCTCGCGGACACGCCAGGACACGTGCAGTACACGCGCAACATGGTTACCGGTGCCTCCACGGCAGAGGTTGCGCTCGTCATCGTGGACGCGCGCAATGGGGTAGTCGAGCAATCTCGCCGCCACGCGGTCATCGCTTCGTTACTGGGCATCGATCACATCATCGTCTGCGTCAACAAGATGGATCTGGTGGGTTACGACGAGAGTGTGTACGAGGCGATACAGGCCGAGTTCGCCGAGTTGATGGCCGAGATAGGAGTGCGTGATCTGACCACCATCCCCATGTCTGCGCTCCACGGGGACAACGTGGTAGAACCATCGGCAAACATGTCTTGGTATAATAGCGAACCGCTGCTGCGTCTGCTGGAGCAGGTGCCGGTGCGTCAGGGGCTCGATGACCTGCCACTCAGGCTTCCGGTGCAGTATGTGGTACGGCCACACCGCGCGGAACACCACGACTACCGTGGTTATGCGGGGAGCATCGCCTCTGGGGTGTTGCGGGTGGGACAGCGAGTGTCCATCTTGCCTTCCGGCCATGAAAGCGTGGTCACAGCCATCGAAGCGCCGTGGGGCTTAGTGGAGGAAGCGAGTGCTCCTGACGCGGTCACCGTCCGTATCGCTGATGACCTGGACATCACCCGAGGGGAAATGTTCTGTGCGGTTGATGACCCGCCCCAGACGACTCAGGAGATCGAGGCCGTGGTGTGCTGGATGGACGACCGTAGCGCTCTACGCCGGGGCGACATCTATCGCATCAAGCACACCACACGCTCCGCTAAGGCGATGGTCACCGGCATCAACGCTCGGTTCAGTATCGTGTCGCTGTGCGGAGAGCCTGACGTCAACTCGCTCGACCTGAATGAGATCGGTCAGGTGAGCCTCAAGATCAGCGTCCCTCTAGCCTGCGACGACTACAGGCGAAACCGCGTCAGTGGTAGCTTCATCCTCATCAACGAGGCCACTAATGCGACTGTGGCTGCGGGAATGATTGGCGAGCCGCAATTCTCGTTCGCTCGCTCGGAGCGTTAGGGAGCGATAGTTACCTCGGGGCACCAGTCACGTGCAGCTTCGCTACGGTCAAGGTCGGGGTCAACTCGCTGACGCAATAGATCAGCAAGCTCCCGGGCAGGCGCGATGCTTTGGCGAGCCATCGAGCAGAGGTTCGCTACCTGCGCTTCTTCGAAACGACCCATGTTGTAGAACGCGAGAGCGTCCGTGTAGTACGCGATCATCGCTCCGGGCGATTCGAGGACGCCGACTTCTTTGGCCCCCTGTATCGCGAGAATCACTTCCTCAAACTCCCCCAACTTCCCCAGCGTTTTGGCCAGATCGGTTCTTGGTTGCCAATATGCTGGCATCAATTGAACGAAGGTTTCGGACGCCCGGATCGCTCGATCCTTTTCGGCTGCTTGGAGAACTGCCCATTCCCGAAGGTAGTCGTCTGAGAATCTCCTCGCTCCCGGATCCAACGGATTCCGTTCCAAGACTGCCAGCACCAACTTATCGATGCTTTCGAATACCTCGACGCGCTGCTCACGGGGTTCGTCCACTTGCTGCGGCAGAGTGAACAGTAGGTGCGCCAGAAACAGGCGATGGGCTGGTGCGTTGGGCGAGATGTCGATCGCTTTGAAATAGCGCTGGATGGCGCTTCGTTCATTCCCGGCCTGAGCAAGTTCCGTGGCCTGCTGCGTCACAACGGCTGCACGCACGTCGGCGAGAACGGTTCGTGGCCAATAGTGAACACTATGACTACTGAGGTGGTCCCGGTTGTTTGAACAGTCAGGGCCGTCGAGATAAGTGGATTCCCTGCCTGCTTATGC
>JAQCEV010000139.1 GCA_027618515.1 Chloroflexota bacterium
GGGGGGGGGGGGGCGGCCGGGTTCTCTCCAGGATCGAATACCGCATCGAAGAACTTCATGGTCGCGACATCAGGCTTGTTGACGAACGCGAAGTAGAATTTGACTTGAGAGAAATCCACGAGATCCGAAATCTTACGCGCAATCGATTCAACACCCCCCAGCCCCAATTCACTACCGTGAAGATGATTCAGAGGCGTCGAGTCGGCAATACGGAACACGCGGTCTCTAAACACGGTATCGAAATCAACATGCGATGACATGGCGACATTGAGAAAGCTAGGTTGGGCCGCGTCGAACAGATGGGCGCCGGTGTTCCCTGATTCATCAATATATGCGTACATGAGTGCACTCGTCTACTTTCAACTTGCCTAGAGGCCCGCAGGTGACTCCGGGTGAGCCAAGAGTTTCGCACTGCGGCTTGCGGGTCACTAGCATCTCACATATCGTGAACTCATATCGATGTATATGACCTAATACCGAGGAGGCAATCCATGGCTTTAATCCTTGATGATTCGAACAAATACGACCGTCAGTTTCTGGGCAAGAACCCTCTGGAATCAGAGCGGAAGGCGTTGGAATATGCCCTCGATATTCGGAAGTTCGAAATTGAACTCTACTGGAAGCGTGCAAGTTACTTCTGGACACTCATCGCCGCAGCCTTCGTCGCATTTTTCGCGTTGGGTGATCGCGTAGCACTGGTTTTCTTGGTCGCGTGCCTAGGCTTCCTACTTTCGTTGGGCTGGTACTTGGTCAATCGCGGCAGCAAATACTGGCAAGAAAACTGGGAAGCTCACGTAACTCGGCTCGAAGGCAAAGTCATTGGCCCCCTAGACACACAGCATATCTCTCCGAAGGAGTTTCGGTTCCTAAACCTTACGGGCGGGTACCCATACTCAGTTTCGAGAGTTAATCAGGTAATCAGCTTGTACGTGACGTTAGTTTGGCTGGCTCTTGGGACCGTCAGTTTCCCTCCGCTCAGGGTGAGCATTGAGAGCCGGTGGTCGACCGGCGGATCCGCCGTCGCCGAGGTGGCTCTTGCGGTCGTCACGTTAATATTTGCAGGCCTATTGCTGTCCATGCGCAGCGGACTAGACAGCGCAGACGCAGACGGCGCTTCAGTCGAAGAAAAGGAATAAGAGGAATCAACGCTCGTCTACAGAGGTCGACTTAGCGAGTTGAATCTCCTATGGACGCCAGAAGGCACTATGGCGAATCGGTCCACACATCCCGGTGCGCTGCTTCCACGATGGCTCTGAACGATTCATCGCTGTGCTTCCCATACGTGCGTTCAAGATGAAGCACGCTCGTTCGCATGATGGTCGCTAGGCGCTCAATGTTGATGCGGTCCTTCATGCGCTCGGCGTAGAGGTGCCGAAACATGTACGAGCCGATGGGGCCGTCGTAGCCAATATCCAGCGGCTGGATGACGTAACGCAGGCGATGGTGGAGCTGAGGTGGGTGAGACGAGTTCCAGCCTCTGAGAGGAATCCTGGCCCTTCGTGCCGCTCTGGAAGCGACTTGATGAGTTCGGATAGACCAGGCGTGAAGTACACCATTCCCCGAATCCCATTCCTCCCGGCCCTTGAGGCCAGGGCACTAACACCCCACGCCTAGCTAACGGCTAAGCACGTCACGGTGCGGACGATGCCGGCGATGGTGTGGATGTTGGAGGTGACGGTGTCGCCGACGGAGGCGAGGTCGGAGGCTTCGACGATGACGATGATGTCGTAGGGGCCGGTGACGACGTTGACGGATGAGACGCCTTCCACTTGGTGGAGGGCGGCGACGACGTCTTTGGTTTTGCCGACGGCGGTTTCTATGAGTACGAAGGCTCGGGTTGCTGCCATGGTGTTGTCCTCTTTTTGGCCGGGCTGCTAGTGCGGGTTGGTCGTATGCGGATGATATGCGTCGGTGTGGCTAGGTTCAACGCTGGTGCGCGTGGGGCGGCCCGGGATTGACCTGAGTGCGGCTGAGTCGTGCTGAGGCGGCTCGTCGGGAAGGTGAGCGCGCCTGAGCGTTCTTTCGCGTCGGCTAGGCTGAGAGCTTGGTGATGAGGTCGAGGGTGCGGGCGCGGGATGCTGCGGGATCGCCTCCGGCGGTGACTATGTGGACGATGAGTTCTCCCATGCCCCAGTCGAACATCTCTTGGATGCGTGCGGTTACCTGATCTTCGTTGCCCCAGGCGACGACGGCGTCACGCATGCCTTCGCTCCAGGTTTGGGTTTCTCCTGCTTCGGGGAAGCCGGATTGGGCAAACATGGCTTGGTAGAAGGGTGAGCGGGGGTAGTTGGAGAGTTGCTCTCGCGTGGACGCGAGGACTTCTGCGCCGTTCTCGTGGACGCAGACCGGGAGGTGCATGACGAGCGGGGGCGCGGCGCGACCTGCTTTGTCGGCGCCACGCTGGATGGCGGGGAGCGCTTGGTCGCGCAGGTAGACGGCGGGGCTGACCCAGGAGATGGCTCCGTCGGCGATCTCGCCGCAGAGCTCGTAGGACTTGGGTCGAAGGGCGGAAGCCATGATCGGTGTGTTGGGCACGGGGCCGGAGAGGGCGTAGTTGGCCGTGAACACTTTGCCTTCATACTCGACGGCGCCGGTGTCGAAGAGGGTGCGGGTAATGTGGATGTACTCGCGCAGCGCCGTTAGCGGGGTGCGGTAGTCGGCGCCGTAGGTGCGGGCCATTCCTGCGATGTGGCCGGGGCCTATGCCGAACCGGAAACGACCGTCGGATAGCTGGGTGATGGCGTTGACCTGTTGGGCGGCGATGGCAGGGTGCCGTGGCCAGATGGTGACGATGGAGGTGCCGAGTTGGATGCGCTCGGTGACGGTGGCGGCTGCGGCGAACATGCTGAGGTTGTCGATGCCACCTGCGCCTGCGGTGAGCCACGCTGCTTTGATACCTCGCTGCTCGAAGTCTTGGATGGTCGATACAACTTGCTTGGCGTCGCCACCCATGGCTGCTACGCCGATCGTTCCGTTTGGCATGTTCCGCTCCTGTGTGTAGGTGTGGATATGGTACACGGATGGCGTGATGGGTACGGCGGGGGCAGGGATCTGGCGTTGGGGGACGGCGAGCCGGGAGGCCACGGGCTCGATTGGGGGCGGGTTGTGTAGCTGGTCGGGGCTCGCCCTCGGATCTCTTGGCTTCGCCGCTAGGCCCCCGGGCTCGTTGGTGGGTTCCTTCGTGTAGCAGGTCGGGGCTCGCCCTCGGATCTCATGGCTTCGCCGCTAGGACTAAAGGTCGCTCGGCGCTCCGGGGACTAGCGTTGGTGATGGCAGGCCGGGAGGGCCCGGGCTCGATTGTCCGCGATACGTGTAGCCAGTCGGGGCTCGCCCTCGGATCTCTTGGCTTCGCCGCCGCACTAGAGGTCGCTCGGCGCTCCGGGAATCCCGGGCTCGTTGGTAGGTTCGGTCGTGTAGCAAGTCGGGGCGAGCCCTCGGATCTCTTGGCTTCGCCGCTAGGACTAAAGGTCGCTCGGCGCTCCGGGGAGGGGACGCAAGCATGCTGGCAATTGGGCTATCGCGAGATTCGCCTGCGTTTCGACCATCCCCCTACCCCCTTCCTAGCCAGGAAGGGGGTTCTTAAAAGGGGCAGTAATGGGGGACACAGCCCCGGGCTCGATTGTCGGCGATACGTGTAGCCGGTCGGGGCTCGCCCTCGGATCTCTTGGCTTCGCCGCTAGGACTAAAGGTCGCTCGGCGCTCCGGGAATCCCGGGCTCGCTGGTGGGTTCGGCCGTGGAGCAGGTCGGGGCGAGCCCTCGAATCTCTTGGCTTCGCCGCTGGGACTAAAGGTCGCTCGGCGCTCCGGGAATCCCAGGCTCGCTGGTGGGTTCGGTCGTGTAGCAAGTCCGGGGGAGCCCTCGGATCTCTTGGCTTCGCCGCTGGGACGAAAGGTCGCTCGACGCTCCAGGGAGAGGACTCTTAGGGGTCGTAAGAGGCTGCGAGAAGTCCTTCGACTCCGGTGAGTCGCGTTCAAAAAAACCTGGGCCAATAGGGCTCGGTACGCCGACGGCACAAGTGCGGGCTACTCGGTGGGGAGGGGGCGGCCGCGGTCGCGGAGGGCGGCGTAGCCTTGGGCGATGAAGAGGAGGACGACGGAGGTAAGGACGATGGAGCCTCCGGCGGAGAGGTCGACGTAGAAGGCGACGGTGAGGCCGATGAGGGCGCTGGCGATGCCAACGGCGACTCCTACGCCTAGGGCGGCACGTAGGCCGGAGACGAGGCGTTCGCCCGCGAGTACGGGGACGACGAGCAGCGCGCCGACGAGGAGGACGCCAACGACGCGCATGGAGAGGGTGATGGTGGCGCCAGTGAGGATGGCGAGGCCAAGGTTGACCCAGCCGACACGTACGCCGGTGACGCGGGCGAGGCTTTGGTCGAACGACGCTTGCGAGAGTTCCGAGAAGAAGACGGTGACGTAGACGAGGACGGCGACGGCGAGTCCGCCGAGGAGCAACAGGTCAAGCTCGCTGACGCTGAGGATCGAGCCAAACAAGAAGGCGAAGAGGTCGACGCTGAAGCCTCGTGCGCCACTGATGATGACGACGGCCACGGCTAGCGAACTGTAGAGCACGATGGCGAGGGTGACGTCGCCGGGGAGTCGTTGGCGTGAGGAGAGGTACTCGACGGCGATGGCGCCTGCTGTGGCGGCGGCGAGAGCGACGAGGGACGGGTGGACGCCAGTGGCGAGGCCGATGGCGACGCCCATGAGGGCGACGTGGGAGAGGGTGTCAGCGATCAGCGAGAAGCGTCGAAGGACGAGGAACATGCCGAGGACGGGCCCAAGGGCGCCGACGATGGCTCCACCGGCGAGGGCGCGAATCATGAATTCAAATTGCAGGATGGCTGGCATGGCTAGCGGTGCTCGTGGAGGGCGTCGTGGAGTAGGACTTCGACGGGGAATCCGTAGAGTTTGCCGAGCTCGCTCTGGGTGAGGTCGTGGGGTTTGCCGTGGAACATGAGGCTGCGGTTGATGCAGGCGACGGTGTTGGCCTGACGCATGACTGCGCCGATGTCGTGGGAGACGATGAGGACGCTGATGCCCTGCTCACGGTTGAGTCGTTGGAGGAGGTCGTTGAGTACTTCTTCACCGGCGGCGTCGATGCCGGCGGCGGGCTCGTCGAGGACCAGGAGGTCGGGTTCGCCGACGAGGGCGCGGGCTACGAGGACGCGCTGCTGCTGCCCGACGGATAGCTCACCGATACGTCTGTCGGACAGGTGGGCGACGCCTGCGGCTTCGAGAGCAGCCATGACCTCAGGGGTCTTGGTGCGCTGCCAGAAGCGTAGGGGGTTGATGCCAGAGTAGCGACCGTGGGTGACGATCTCAGCGACGGTGGAGGGGAAGCGTTCTTGGATGCCAGCGGCGACTTGGGGGACGTAGCCGACGCGATGCCAGTCCGTGAAGTCGGCTGGCTCTTGGTCGAAGAGCTCGACGCGTCCGCTGGATGGTTTCAAAAGGCCCAGCGCGAGCTTGATGAGGGTGGTCTTGCCACTGCCATTGGGGCCAACGACAGCCATGAAGTCGCCTGCACGCATGGTGAGGGTGATGTTGTCGACGGCGAGGGCACCGACGTAGCCGTAGTTGACGGATTCAAAGTGGAGGATGGGGGCTTTGGTGGTGCTCATGCTGCGCATCCGAGGGCGGTGGTGAGGCTGTCGAGGTTGGCGCGCATGAGGCCGA
>JAQCEV010000140.1 GCA_027618515.1 Chloroflexota bacterium
GGGTGACGCGGTGGCCTCTGTCTTGCCAGGCCCTGCTGTCTCTTACACCACGTCCTGGGACTCTACTTCATCGGCATGCAGGAAGACCTAGGCACCCTCGCCGAAGGCACCACCGCCGACATCGCCATCTTGCCCGTCGAACAGGGGAAGTGGACCTACGACGACGCCCTAGGCGTATCCCTCGCCGGCGACACCGCCCTCCAACCGATCCTCACCTTCAAAGGCGGCGAGCAACACGCCGTCGACTACGGCCCCTTCCCCTGGGGCTGGCTACCCAACCGCGCCTAGGCGTCAGCTAGTGCAAATCTGGGATTAAATCCTAGGCCCGGCAACGAACGGGAATAGCGGTACATCAGCCGCAAGAACCGGTACCTGTTCCGTGATACCGTGCTCAAGCTCCTCACCCCCGGGCAACATCGAATACAAGGGGCTCACGGCTTAGACCTCCACGAGGCCACTTGTATTCAATCGGTAATGCCTCATTACGGGTTCGCCGCTTACTTCTGACGGTTCCGGGAAAAGACGCAGCAGGAGTAGAAGATTTGGCGCGGCGACACCATCTAGCGGCCATCCACGAGTAATGGTGCTGTCTAACCTTTGCGTCACATCATCCCAGAACAGCAATCGCCATCCAGATACTCCGCCAGCGCCAATCCGGTGGGCCAGTTGCACGAGGCCGGTATGACGTGATTCCCCCTTCGCAAGGCGAGTCGTGCCGGACATTACCCCTTCCCAGTTGATCGGATACGAGTCTCGGTGCTTTGCGACGAATTCGCTACCTTCAATAATCTCGTACTCGCCATGAATATCTGCCACGTCTCCGCCATTTTTTATAACTAAATACCATGTCCGATCATCTCTGTGCATCGGCTCGCTTATTTGTAGTTGAGAATGCGCTTCGGGCTGCCCATCGGGGTAATAATGACGGGTTGATTTGTCTATGTTCCCGCCGGCAACGTCACCACCCGCAGAAATGTCTTTCTGCGCGACACTACCAGGGCTTTTTCTGATTGAAATAGCTGATTGAGATTCTGGTTTTCGGAACAGCCGGGTTACCCCCCCCAAGTACCGTAAGCCACACAACCGCTACTCCCGCTGCGGCCAGTACTTGTATCCAGAGAGGCCAGGCCGAGGTAATCTCGGATAGAGCGATCAGCCCCCAACTCCCACCCCAGATAGGGAGGCCTGATAGCCACTGCAATAGCGAAAGTGCTTCGTAGATTGTCCTGACCCATTTAAGAAACGCCATGTCGCGAGTCTCCGCCTAGCGCTGCTTCTTGCTACCTAGCCAGTTGAAAATCTGTACCGTTTTGTACCAAAGTGACCCATTTACCTCTGGGGCTTTGAGTCACCGGTCACGGGGATTTCTGCAACTAGAGGCAGCATAGAGACCGGGGGCGCTATCTCGCAATAGGCAGATGGCACATGCAACGCAATTCGCGCCTCGCCGCGCAACACCTGCCCTGCGTCCGTTGGCCTAGCGCGCAGCCACCTTGCGCACCACCGCACGCTCGTCGCCCGGCGCGTCGTCCCCGAGCCAGACCACGTACTGGTCTTGCCGCACGAGAATCAGCTAGCCCCCGCGGTTCGCGCGCTCCGCCTCCAGCGATCCTGCGAACGCCGCGTGTTTCGCCTACCCCGCCAATATCCCACCATCGACGAATATGTCCGCACCCGTCAGCGAATCGCCATCCGGCCCCGCTAGATACACGCACGCCCCTGCGATGTCCTCTGGCGTGATTTGCCGACCGATGAGATTGTTGACGCTCGTTGGCCTCGTGGGCGCGCCAGGCTCCGCTTCCGTGAACACCCTGTTCGGCGTAACCGAGTTGACCCTGATGTTGTGCGGCGCCAACTGCATCGCGAGCGATCGTGCCAGGTGCAGCGCGCCTGCCTTCGCCGCCGGGTAAGCCGTCGCATTCGCTCGACCCTGGTGGCCAGACGTCGACGATATGTTGATGATCCGGCCCCCTTGGCCGTGGTCCACCATCGCCTGCGCAACGAACTTGCTCACCAAGAACACGCTGGTTAGCGAGATAGCGATGACTCGGTTCCACTCGTTCTCAGACGTGTTCAGGATGTCCGTCCTGTCCACGACCCCCACGTTATTCACCAGGGCGTCGATGTGCCCCCACTCAGCCACGATCTTCGCCACCATCGCCTGCACGTCATCGCCGTTCGTCACGTCGCACCGGACGGGTAGGGCGGTGCCAGGGTGCACCGCGTTGATCTGATCGGCCACCGCCTGCGTCCGCTCTTCGAGCAGATCAACGATCGCGACCTTCGCCCCCTCGTTCGCGAAACGCGTCGCGATACCCGCGCCGATATTGCGGCCCGCGCCAGTGACGATGGTCAGCTTGTTTTCGAGTTGCATGTGCGTGCGCCTTCTCTGTGGATGGATGTCCGGGTGAGCATACGCCGTGAAGCCCCGCCGCGCGTCATTCAGAGCTCGCCCCGAGCGGTGTCGAAGAATCTCTTCCTTGTCCCCACGTCCCGGACCAACGTGATTGTGCCCACCTCCCAGCCCTCAATCCCTGCTTGCGCAGCGCCTTCCTACCGGTGTCCCCCTTCTTACGGGGGACTACAGGGGGTGCCCCGACTCCCGGAGCGGCCAAGCGACCTTTAGTCCTAGCGGCGAAGCCAAGAGATTCGAGGGCTCGCCCCGACTGGCTACGCGTTTTGCTTGCCACCGAGCCCGGCGAAGCCAAGATATCCGAGGGCTCGCACCGACCTCAATCAACCTTTGCCTAGAATCGAGCCCGGGGAGCCCGGGGAAATCCTCCAGTCCAGACCCCGAAATACCCGAAATTGCGTGTTTGGGGGCTTGGCAGCGGCGGATGTATGTGCATAAGATGGCTTTGCGGCCAAATGCCGTAGAAAGGGGGTGATTCAACATTGATTAGCCATTTACCTAGCACTGTTGCGTCGCCCGCTGCCCGTCGTTAGGAGTTACCGCTAGGTCGAGTGGAACTGCTCGCGATTCGCGAGACCTGCGAGGGTCACGCGGTGGGCGCAGCGAGTGCACCCCGAGTACTCGGGGCAAGGGAAGGGTGCCTCGTCCGTTAGCGGACGGGGCACCTCGCTTTTTAAGGCCTGCCGATCTTTGCGTTGGCCCTTCTGCCCTGGCCCCTTCTGATGTGAGACCCCCTGGAGTAAAATCGACATGCTATGTCAGTAAAAATAGGCGTATCTGGATCGTCGGTCGCAGCGCGGGATGGTCGGGAGACCTTCCTGCGGTACATCGACACGCTCGAAGAACTCGGCTGGGACTCCGTTTGGTTCTCGGACCGCATCGTCGGTGCCGCGTGGCGGATGGACCCGCTCGTGGGCATGGCGATCACGGTCGGACGCACTGAGAAGCTGAAGTTCGGCACCAGCGTGCTCATCATGTCCGTCCGCAGCCCCGTCACCACCGCACGTGCCCTCGCCACCATCGACATGATGGCGCCAGGTCGCCTCGTCGTTGGCGTTGGCGTTGGCCAAGAGTCGCCGGTGGAGTACGAGGCCATGGGCGTGCGTAAGCGCGACCGTGGCAAGCGCCTCGACGAAGCGATCGTGATCATGCAGCGGCTCTGGGGAGAGGACAAAGTCACCTACGAGAGTGACTTCATCAAGCTCACCGACGCGACCATCGCCCCTAGGCCGGTAACGCCCAACTTGCCCCTGTGGATCGGCAGTCGCGCTGAGGCTGGCCTGCGACGCACCGGATACCTGGGCAACGGTTGGCTGCCAACCCAGATGTTGCCCGACGAGATTCGTGCGGGCATCAAGCGCATCAACGAGTACGCCACCGAGGCGGGCCGATCGATCCCCGACGATCACTTTGGCTTGCAGGTGAGCACCTACGTGGTGGAGAACGGCAAAGTCCCGGAATACATCAAAGAGAAATACCTGCTCCAGCGACGCGCCGACGTGACGCCCGAGCAGATCAACCTCATCGGCACGCCCGACGAGATCATCGAGCGTATGAAAGAGTACATAGACGCCGGGGCCACGAAGTTCGTCTTCAACCCCGCGTGCGGGCCCGACGATCTGTTCGAGCAACTTGAGTTGCAGGGCAAGCTCCTCGTCCAGCCCTTCCACCAGAAGCTAGTACCGCTCGGCTAACGCCGACGCAGTCCCACAGAAGAACGAAGTGACATCTTGAAGATCGGCATCATCAACGTAACCGGATACGCGGGCATCGAATTGGCGCGCATCCTCCACAGGCACCCCGACGCTGACGTCGTCAGCGTGACCGGCCGCAGCGAGGCTGGCAACGAGCTCGCCGACGTGCTGCCGCACCTGTCGCGCCTCGGCATGACCATCGAGCCAGAGATCACCAAGAGCGTGGATCTCGTGTTCTCGGCGCTTCCCCAGGTCGCCAGCGCCGAAGCCTGCGTGCCCTTCCTGCGCGCTGGCGTGAAGGTCATCGACATCAGCGCTGACTTCCGCCTCCACGATCCCGCCGAGTACGAGGAGTGGTACGGCAAAGTTCACCCCGCTCCCGACCTGCTGGAGACATCCGTGTATGGCCTCACCGAGCTCGACCGCGAAGGCATCACCAACGCGACTCTCGTCGCCAACCCCGGCTGCTACCCCACCGGCGCCCTCCTAGCGCTCGCACCAGTCGTGACCAGCGGGCTCGTCACGAGCCAGGTCATCGTGGACGCCAAGTCCGGCGTCTCAGGCGCAGGACGTGGCCTCAGCATGGTCACCCACTTCTCCGAGGTCAACGAAAACGTCTTCGCCTACGGTGTGGATGGCCACCGCCACCTGCCCGAGATCACACAAGAGTTGCGCAGGATCAATCCCAGTTACGACCCGAAGATCATCTTCCAGCCGCACCTGATCCCCATGACCCGTGGCATCCACGACTCCGTGTACGCAGACTTCGTCGATGGCGCGTTCGATTCGCCAGAGCAAGCGAAAGAGCGTGTCACGGAGCTCTTCCACGAGTACTATAGAGGCGAGCCTTTCGTACGGGTTGTCAGCAAGCCGCCCCAGACCAAGCAAACGTGGGGCAACAACGACTGCCTCATCTACCCCACCGTGGACAAGCGCACGGGGAGGTTGATGGTTTTCGCAGTGCTGGATAACCTAGTAAAGGGAGCCGCCGGCCAAGCGGTCCAGAACATGAACCTCATGTTCGGAATCCCCGAGACCACTGGTCTCGAGCAGATTGCGGTCTACCCGTAGTCTTCGGCAAGCAGGCCTACTGCGTGCCCCTATCGTCTAGCGGCCTTGGACGCCACCCTTTCAAGGTGGAGATCACGGGTTCGAATCCCGTTGGGGGCACCATTTTTTCTTTCCAACGCTACCTCGTTGGCTACGCAACTTAGCCGGGTCGGCGCACCTACTCCATCGGCGCCCGCAAGCGCCGCATCACCTCACGCGTACGTATCGCAGCGAACCCCACAAAGCCCAACGCGAGCGCCACTAGCCCCGCGATGATGAATACCCCGCCATTCCACTTAACCTTGATGACAAAATAGGCAACGGCTATCGCTACGACTACGCCCAACGCGACCAGGATCAACGAAACGGCCACGATCGGCGCAGCTAGCGCTAACAGCACGTAGCTGACGTGCACCCCGAAAATAGGTCCAGCGATAATTAGAGTTCTCCGGGCAAAAACAGGAGGACAGCAT
>JAQCEV010000025.1 GCA_027618515.1 Chloroflexota bacterium
CGCGTGGCCGTAGTCGGTGCCGATGATGAGGTTGTCGTCGCCGGCGAACTTGAGCACGTAGGGCAGGTCGTCGTTGGTTTGGCAGGTCACGAACAGGTTGTGCTCCTTGAGCATGTGGGAGGTCGGGCCAGAGTCGTTGATGGTGCCCTGGCTCCAGGCAACGCGCCGGGTGAGGTCGCCCAGGATGTAGGGGATCCAACTGGCGCCCGCTTCGACGAATCCGAACCTGAGTTCAGGGAATCGCGTTGAAACGTCGCTGAGCAGCAGCGAGTGGAAGGCCGCCATGACCGGCCACTTGAATCGCTGCATGTTGCCACGATCGGGCGCGCCCATAAGGAAATCGTTCACGGCGTCGTTGCCGATGCCCGCGTGGAAGCACATGGGGAGTCCGAGGCTCTCGGCCACTTCGTACATGGGGAAGAAGTAGGGAGACGTGGGGTGGTGCTCACCCTCCCAGCCCCTGAAGGTCGCGCCGCATCCACCGTGGGCCTTGGCGTAGTGGATCTCCTCGATAGCGGCGTCGATGTTCGACGCTGGCAGTACGGCGATCCACCGCAAGCGACCCTGCGCTTGGCTACACACCTCGGCCATGAATCGGTTGTAGCCCCTGCAAACAGCCTGGTCTGCCTCGGTGTGCTTGAACGTTATGCTCGTCCACAGCGACGGGTAGAGCACCTGGACGTCCGTCCCGAACTTGTCCAAGTCGGCGACACGCGCCGGGACGTCCGTCAACTCCTGGGAGGCCTTGGTGGTGTCGGTACCGACGTTGACCCGGCGGGCCCGCAACACACCGTCGATCACCCAGAAAGGCTTACCGTCCGTCTCGGGTATGACAGGGATGGGCTTGTACTGCTCGTCGTCGCCCACCATGTGTTCCCACGTCGCTACTGACTCAATGACATGGGCATCTGCGTCGATAATCGCCATAACTAGTGCTCACGGTGGCCTGACGGCGGCCTGATATTCGTGATCTTGAGGTGAAACGCAGGCTAGAACCGAGCAGGGGTAGTGTCAAGCTGCGCGCGGCGCGGGGAGGCTGGCCGATCCCGCCCTACCCCAACTCAGCGCGGAGCGCCTCGGTGAGCGCTGGCACGAATTCGTGCCAGTCGGCGAGGACGGCGACATCGACGCCACCACGGAAGATGGAGGCGCGCCGGTTGTTGTTCACGACAACGAGGATGCCCGCACGCTGGAGGCCAACCATGTGGTTGAAGTCGCCGCGTAGCGCTATGCCTAGGTAGAGGTTGGGGGCGACCGATCGCCCAGTGAGGCCGACTTGGAGTTGGCGTGGCATCCAGCCAGCGTCGGCGACGTCGCGGGTGACGACGTAACGGGCGTCGAGCAATTCTCGTAGCGGGGCGAGCTCAGGCATGCCGTCAGCCTCCACACCCATACCCACGCCGATGATGGCCCACGCGGCATCGAGGTCAGCAAGGTCGGTGACATCCACGGGGCGAACGTCGACGCGACGCACGCGCTGTTCAGTGGGTGGCACGTCTATCTGGCGTACGGCGCCGTCGCGGCCCGCGGTGGGGGCGAAGGCTTCAAGGATGCCAGGGCGGATCGTCGCCATGTTGGGCAGCGTCTTGGAGTAGATGGGCGCAACGATGTTGCCCCCGAACGCCGGTTTGAGTTGCGCGAGGCGCCCCTGTGCGTCGACCTCAAGTCCAACGCAATCGCCGGTGAGGCCGAGGCTTAGGCGGCCAGCGACGCGACCTGCGAGGTCACGCCCGTTGGAGGTCGACGGCAGGAGCACCGCGTAGGGTTGGTCACGCTCGATGGCGCGCGATAGGGTCGCGGCGTAGGCGTCGGTGGAGTACTCAGCCACACGCTCGTCCTCGGCGATCAGCACGGAGTCCGCACCGTGCGCGATGAGGTCAGCGACGACACCGGAGATGCCTGGAGGGCCCATGAGGAACGCGGCGACATGGCCATCGATGGCGTCGGCGACGGGCTGGGCACCGGCGAGCAACTCGTGGGTGATGGGTCGTGGGCCACCAGGGCCAAGCTCAGCGACCACCCATATGGCCTTGCCCACAGCGGGTCGAGCGGCTGATGGCGCGGGAGTCAATTCGCGGGGCGCTCGGAGGGCAGGATCGAGGATGCCACGCTCTTTGAGGATGGCGACGACCTGCGCGGCCGCGTCGGCGGCGGGGACCTCCTCGATGATCAGCGGCTCACGGGAGGTTTCCTGGATCCGTATCTCCTCAACCCACGTGGGGGAGCCGTCGGCGCCAACGTCGGCGGGCGTGAGGCCAAGGTCGGCGACCGTTAGCTCGGGGATGTCACGTTCTTTGGCGGCGGTGAGCGCTTCACGACCGGGGAAGGGGTCGCCTGCAACGCCGTCAGCGACGGTGACGATGGCCGGCAACGTGACTTCGAGGATCTCGACGGAGTCGTCGAGGTTGCGCTCGACGCGGACGGTGGTGGGGTTGATGGCGTCAAGCTTGGACGCGCCGGTGATCTGGGGCAGGCCTAGCATCTCGGCGACCTCGGGGCCAACCTGGCCGGTGTCAGCGTCGACGGAGAAGTTGCCGAGCAGGATGAGGTCGTAGGGCTCACGCCGGAGCGCGGCGGCGAGGACACGCGAAGTCGCCAGTGTGTCGGAGCCCGCGAGTGCACGATCGTTGATGTGGACGGCGTTGTCCGCACCCTGGGCGATGCAACGCGCGAGACCATCGCGGGCTTGGGGTGGGCCCATGGTGATGGCGGTTACCGTGCCGCCGAACTCGGCGCGTAGCTCCGTCGCACGCTGCACGGCGACGATGTCCCAGTTGTTGACCTCGCTGGGCACGCCCTCGCGCACGATGCGCCGGGTCTCGGCGTCGAACTTCATGCGTGCGACGACGGGAACCCACTTGATGCAAACGGCGATGTTCATGCGTACTCCGGCAAACGTGCGGGGGGCACAGGATTTGGGACTAGACGAGACTCGTACCACCGTCGATCACGAAGGTCTGGCCAGTGACGTAGGATGCGGCGTCCGACGCGAGGTAGACGGCCATGAGGCCCACTTCACGGACGCCACCGATGCGCTGGAGGGGGATGCGGGGCTTCACTTGCTCCGTGTAGCTGGCGATATCTTCTGGGGATTCTTGCTCAGGGTCAGGGAAAAGGCCAGGGGAGATGGCGTTGACGCGGATGTCGGGGCCCCACTCCAGCGCGGCGGCCTCGGTGAGGCGGGCTATCCCTGCCTTGCTGGAGGCGTACGCGGCCATGTTCTTAGACGCTCGCATGCCGCGAACGCCTGATACGTTGATGACGCTGCCCGCGCCACGCGCTCGCAGGTGAGGGCCGAAAACGCGGCACCCCTCGAACGCGGAGCTGAGGTTCAGGTCGATGATGCGATGCCAGTCGGCGCTGGTCATACCAGAGCCAGGCTCGCCAGGGGCGTCGGCGATCTGCTTACGGATGGAGTCGCCCACGCAGTTCACGACGATGCTGAGGTTGGGGAAGTCGTGCAGCACTTGAGCGCCAAGTGCGTCCATGGCGTCGGCGTCGACGGCGTTGGTGGAGTAGCCGGTGGCTAGCACGCCCATGGCCTGCGCGCGATTCGCAACTTCCTCTATGCGCATGGCGTTGAGGGCGACCACCGCAACGTCAACGCCCGCCTCGGCGAACGCGAGCGCTATGCCTCTACCTATACCGCGGCCAGCGCCGATGACGACGGCTTGTCGGCCGTCGATGTTGAAGTCTTCCAGTGTCACGATTCTCTCCTCGCTCGTACGGGCAGCGCACGAACGCCGCTATTCTATCGCTAGCGCTGGTATAGTTTGCTCACTCGTTACTAGCAACAAAGGAGTCTGCCATGGCTGGGATACTCGACGCTGACACGCATATCGCGGAGCCGCCTCAGATGTGGGACCACTTGGACCCGGAATGGTACGCACGTCGCCCTGTGGTGGTGAGCGTTCCAGACGATACGTTGTACGGTACGTCCGACCACATGTGGCTGATCGATGGCGCGATCTACCCGAGGATCGCAGGCCGAGGCGGCAATAGCCTCGTTACGCCAACCTCGCAGACGCGGGTGAAAGATCGCGTGGATCGCAAGGCGCGCGAGTTGCTGGATCTGCCCATGCGCTTTGAGGACATGAAGGTTCAGGGCGTAGACGGCCAGGTGGTTTTCCCGACGCTGTTCCTTGCTTACCTCACACATGACGTGGCGTATGAGGTCGCGCTGAGCAAGGCGTACAACCGTTTCATGGCAAACGTGTACGCGCAATCGGAGGGGGTCATCCGTTGGGTGGTCGTGCCACCGCTGCGTGATATCGAGGCAACGATCACGGAGATGCGATACGGCAAGGAACACGGCGCGTGTGGTGTGTTCTTCCGTGGGATCGAGGGTGACCGCACGCTGGACGACCCGTACTTCTTCCCGGTCTACGAAGAGGCGCAGGCGCTCGACCTCGCGATCACCGTGCACCAAGGACAGGGTGCACCAGCGCTGAACAATCTGGTGGACATCAAACGTAGCCACACGTTCACGCATGGGCGCATGCCACCGATAATCGCGTTCCGGAACCTGGTGCAGAACAAGGTGCCGCTGGACTTCCCGACACTACGTTGGGGGTTCATCGAGACGGGGGCAACGTGGGTGCCGTACGCGATGTACCAGCTTCAGGGCACGATGAAGGCTGACGCGAACTACTGGGGGCCCAAGCTGTTCGAGGAGAACAACATGTGGATCTCCTACGAGGTGGGCGAGGACTACGACTACTTGGTCCGCTACATCGGCGAGGACAAGCTCGTGGTTGGCACGGACTACGGACACCACAACCCCGCAACCAACGACCGGCTGGCGTCCGATCCGTCGGCGCAGACGCACATGATCGCGACTCTACGGAATTCGAACATCGCGTCGAGCGTTGTCGATCGCATACTGACCGACAACCCGAACGCGCTGTACGGGGTGAGCTAGGTAAGCGGAACGTTGTTGTTGGTTGCTCCGTCCTAGGGCTGGCAACACTTGCGCCGTCCGATGAAGGAGCGACCAATGATTGGAAGATGGACAGCCAGCCTGGTGGTGGGCGTGGCGATGGTGCTAGCGCTCGCTGCGTGCAGCCCCGCGACGCTCACCACGCGACCGGTTGAGAGTCACGAGCCAGGCGACACGACGGTCGATTTCTTCCGCGACGACCAAGCGGTTGGACGGCTGTTCGTCCGCGTGCAATCGGTGGTGGATGGCCAGGTGCGGTTTCTCATCGAAGTCCCGTATATGGTGGTCAACAACTACCGGCTGGACGACATGGCGCTGACCTTCGAGGCGACCACCGCCAACCCGCTGATCACGCAGGAAGCCTCGCACGGCGACCTGACAAAGAACATCAGCTTCGATCGCAATGAGTCGGCCGTCCGGCTCTTGATTCCCGACACAGGGAAGTCTGGAGACGCGACCGTCCAACTACGTTTCCTGGCGGATGCTAACGCGTTCGCTGGTGGCGGACTGCGGATGCACGCCGCGCTGGGGTTCAACGCTGGCGACGCGGTCGCCGATCTGGTGATCGAACCAGCCCCGTAGCGCAGCACGCCCGATTCAGAACGCGCAGGGCACCTGGTAGGCGAGGGTGATCTCTTTACGCTGCTCCGACGATTCCAACATGGCGAGGACAAGTTCAAGGCTCGCCATGCCCCACGGGGCGTCGGGGAACGTTGGACGGTCGTCGCGTATGGCGTCGTAAAGCTCGGTTAGCTCGGCGCGGCCTGGCGGGCTGGGCTCGATGACGATCTCTTCACGCCCGTCTTTGGTGTAGACGTAGAGGCCGTTGGGTGACTGACGGATATCGCCCCGCTCGCAACTCACGACGGTGAGCCCGTAAAACGGGTGGTACTTCTGCTGGTCGTTCGTGGCGGTGCCTGGTGGCAGGTCTGGGCCGTCTTCTGAACGCTTACCGCCTTCGCCGATGCCCCACGTCAGATCGGTGATGTCGAAGTAGCCATAGCCGTTGAACGCCATGGTGGCTGCCGTGCCGTCGTCGAACTCAAGGAACGACGTGTAGTCGCCCTCGCCCAGGGGGAACGACGGGTGCCAGCGTCCCGCGATGGCGCGAACGCTCTTGACCATGCCACCGCCGATACCACGAACGACGTCCGCCTGGTGCGGGCCCTGGCGGTAGACGACGCCTCCGCCCTGCGCGGTCTCGACGTCTGCGGCGCGGCGAGGAGCGCCGGATATCCACGCCTTGTATTCCCAGGTATTGATCTGGATGACCCGCCCGAGTTGTCCGCTGGAAACGATCTCGCGCATCCGGCGCACGGGGGGATCGAACAGCTTGGAGTGGCCTTGCACGTACCTGACGCCGGTTCGCTCCATCACATCGATGATGGACTGCGCCTCTTCGAGGGTGACGGCGATGGGTTTCTCGTTGATGACGTGCTTGCCGTGCTCGGCTGCGGCGATGGAGTGCTCAGCGTGGAACTCGTTGGGCGAGCAGACCCAGACGACATCAACGTTGGGGCTCTCGCACATGGCCTCGACCTCGGCGTACGTCTCGACGCCATAGCGCTCGCTGGCCTGGTCGCGCGGCTCCTGGCGCGGCGTAGCGACGGCGGTCAGCTCGGCGTTGGGCATCGCGGCGATGGCTGGGATTATGGCACGCGTAACGCTACCGAACCCGGCGAGGCCGACTCTCAATACTGGTTCCACGGGAGACCTCCGATGGGGATTCGGTCACGGCGTATCTGCTGCCGGAGGATACACTGGCCTCCCGCCCTACCCACGCAACATCGTGGACGTAGGGGCATTACCGCAATCACTTGGTGCGGTAGGATTGGCCCTCATACGAACCTGCTCTAGCTGAGGCTGAAATTGACCACGCCACTCGAACCTACGATCCTCAAGATGATCGTTAGATCCATAGCTGGTACCCCACGGGATCACCTGCTCGACTTGGGAACAGGTAAGCGCAGCGCTATCGGTGATCGGATGCGGGCGCGTATCAACGCGATCGAAGACAGCCTCGACAAAGGCACCGCGTTCACGCTCGAAAACCCACTGATCACCTACAACTGCTCACACGTGTACAGCGTCGAGTATCAGGTGATGGGAGTGACGGAGATGGCAGCCCATCTGCGGGAAGAACTCATCGACTCTAGTCGCGTTTTGGGGTTCGGTCGGCCAGGCACCAGAGCCGAGGAACAAGGTCAGGCTTAGCGGAGCGACTCACCGCCGCTCTCTGATGACGACCCACGATCGACGGGCTACGTCGCGGAGAGTCGTTTCCTGACTTCAGACGTTAGCTCGCAGCCTCTCTCGACTCGATGCGTGGTTCGGAGCAGTCGCAGTTTGCTTGCGTCGTCGTCGGGGTACATCAACCCTAGCGTTCCCGACTCTCCGCATACGCAACTCCACGCGATTTCGGTCTGATACGCCGCCAATGGTCACCTCCCCAGTGATTGAGAGGGACGCTATCTGGAATCGTGGGTATCGCGCTAGACCGAGATGTCTGGTGGTAGAAGGTGCCCGCCTAACTTGCGAACCTCCCGGCATTCTCGATGGCGCTAGTCACTTAGCGCGGAGGCCGCATGACCAGCACCAATGATTGGAACTCCAACAACGCGAAGGTGATTGAGGAGTTTCGCGGCGGCGGCGGAAAAGTCACGACTCGTTCGGGTAGTGCGATCCTGTTGCTGAACACCATCGGCGCTAAGACGGGGGTACTACGTACCAACCCTCTCGCCTATCTCCCCGGAGAAGATTGCATGTACGTCTTCGCCTCAAAGGCTGGCTCGCCTGCTCACCCTGACTGGTATCTCAACCTGGTCGCCAATCCCGTAGTGACCGTCGAAATCGGGATCGACCGCTACGAAGCGACCGCGACGACGATCACAGGATCGGAGCGTGACTCCATCTACGCGAGACAGGTGGGCCTCCATTCTAATTTTGGAGACTATGAGCGGAGGGCGACTCGCGAAATACCGGTCGTCGCCCTCACAAGAAACTCCATTTAGGGGGAAGCTCTCGGCCCTACCTATAGTTTCGCGAGCAAGCTCGCGATCTGTGCGGTGTCGTTCATGCCGGGTTCCCAAGCGCAGATAACGCCGTGCTCGTCGATCACGACTGCGGGGCGCCGCCCCTCGGAGGGGTCTCTGACGTATCGGTCGCCGTCAGCGCTAGAGATTCCGACGGCGATTCCCAGCAGACGACGAGGGTCGTTCAAGATGGCAAAGGGGAGTTCTTCTTTCTCCACCCACTCCCGTGCGGCTTCCAGGCTTCCGTCATGGACACCGAACATGACTACGTTCTTTTCGCTGAATCCGGCGGAATGCTCTCGGTACCCGAGAGCCATGCGTGTTCAGTTGCCGCCGCCGGGGCTGGTGAAGAAGTACAGCAGTACTTTTTGCCCCTTCAGGTTACTCAGCGTTATCGTTTGGCCGTCGCTGGCTTCGAGCGTGAAATCAGGGACTGTCTTTCCGAGGTAACTTTCAACCATGATCATCCTTCAGGCGAGATGAGCTGTGCATCTCGTTATGTGCTTCGAACGGGGACATCGCTGGCGACGCTATCTAGGATAGCTTGTCTGTTTCACCGCACGTCCCCAGTACCATCACCTCACGTTGACGGTACTGGACCGCCTCGGCGACGTGGGCGACGCCGATCGCCGCTTCGCCAGCGAGGTCGGCGATGGTGCGCGCGAGCTTGAGCGTGCGGTGAAACGCGCGCGCCGATAGGTGCAGGCGCTCCATGGCCGCTCGGGCGAGCGCGTCCGCTGCCTCGTTGACCTGGCAGTGCTCCCAGACCTCTGACGGCCCCATGTCAGCGTTAGCCTTCATGTTGGTGCCTTCGAAGCGCTGCTGCTGGATGCGACGCGAGGCGATCACGCGCTCACGAACGCTCTTCGACGATTCACCGGAGGGGGCCGCATTGAGCTTCTCGTACTCGACTCGCGGCACCTCGACGAAGATGTCGATGCGGTCGAACAGCGGGCCCGAGATGCGCTTCTTGTAGCGCCCGAGCATCGACGGTGTGCAGGTGCACGCCTTGCGAGGGTCGCCGAAGTTGCCACAGAAGCAGGGGTTCATGGCGCCAACCAACATGAAGTTGGCGGGGAAAGTCACGCTCCCCTGAACGCGCGTGATGGTGACGACTTTGTCCTCAAGGGGTTGGCGCAGCACTTCGAGGACGGACGGGCCGAACTCGGGCATCTCGTCGAGGAATAGCACGCCTCTGTTGCTCAGCGAGACTTCTCCAGGGCGCGGGATCCGGCCTCCTCCGACCAGCGCCGCGTCCGAGATGGTGTGGTGCGGCGACCGGAACGGTCGTGCGGACAGCAGGGGTTCGTCTTTGGGTAGCATTCCGGCGACGCTGTAGAGCTTGGTCGTTTCCAACGCTTCGCTGGCGCTCATGGGAGGCAGGATCGAAGGCAGCGCACGGGCAAGCAGTGTCTTGCCACTGCCGGGAGGGCCTGACATGAGGAGATTGTGACCACCCGCCGCAGCGACCTCCATCGCGCGCTTAACGTGCTCTTGGCCCCGCACGTCCGCAAGATCGACCGGGTATGGCTGGTCGCCACCGTGGCCCCAGTTGGTCGGGGCGACGGCGAACATCATCGGTTCGTCGCCGCGCAGGTGATCCACCAATTGGCGCAGCGACAGCACGCCCAGAACGTCGATCCCCTCGACCAGCGACGCCTCCGGGCCGTCGGCGGCGGGCACGGCGACGGTGGCCATGCCGAATTGGCGGGCCAAGCCCACCATGGGCAATACGCCATCGGTGTGACGCACGCAGCCCTCCAGCGAAAGCTCACCGAGGAGAACCGTGTTGTTCAGGTTCGCCTCCAATTGCCCGCTGGCGGTCAGGATGCCAACGGCGATAGGCAGGTCGTACGCGGGGCCTGCCTTGCGCAGGTCTGCGGGCGCGAGGCTCACGGTGATACGACGCATGGGGAATTCGAATCCCGAGTTGCGGATCGCCGCTCGCACGCGCTCGCGTGATTCTTGTACGGACGTGTCAGGCAGGCCTACGACAGTGAAGGCAGGCAGGCCCGGCGAAATATCGACCTCGACTTCAACGATCACACCGTCGAGTCCGATCAGGGCACAGGTTTTGGTCTTGGTCAACATGATTGGTCACCTCAATCGCGCACGATAAGAACTAATGTTCTTCCGCGAAAGGGGCAAGTGTCATAGCAGGGCGCGCCCTGCACCCACTTGCTGCCGCTCGGCGATGGCTGACGTTCTTGTGCCGCCACCGACTGCGAGGGTGGGCGATGGAATCGCGTGGTGCGCGAACTGAGTTCTGGCGAGAACCCGTGGTGGCATGCGGGACTCACGCCCGACACGCATGCTTGATTGAGCGTGCTTACAGCGAGCCCGAGGCTGGCGGCTCCGCTAGCATGAAGTTGAGCAGGAAGGTCGCGACCTTCACAGAACCTACATCTCGATGGCAGAGGGACAGAATGGCGCAAGAAGCAGCCGGGCGCTCGAAGGTGCAGCATGAACGCAAGGGCAACGCCGACGGTGTTCACCGCGATGACATCTGGCAATGTGAATCGGATCCCACCCATACATTCATCAAGTTCTACGGCCCGAACCGGGTGGAGTTTGGTGACACGGTCCTCGATGACGCGCAACACGTCTTGATCCGAGACGGCTTGTGCCCGCTTTGCACTCAAGACGAGACCGCAAAATCACTCTAAAGCATCATCTGATGCTACCGCTCTGACATGGCCAACGTTCATGAGCCGCCAGGGTTGTGACAGTTTACTGTCGCGCAGTCGACAACAAATCCGTATGCTGTAAACGCACGTCGCTGAGCCTCGGCGCACAGCGCAGGATCGTCTGGCGATCACTCGGCGAACTCAGGAGCGGATGATAAGAAATGAGACAAAATGAGACACATCAAGACGCGGGGGTAGAGAACCCTCCCAACAGCCAGAGGTCGATGGATCAAAAAGGTACAAAATAGTACAGATTTTCAATCAGTCGACTCTCGTGAATCCACCCCCGGCCCTCACGCGTTGACGCACCGACGCTCATCCGCTAGCTTTGCCGTCTGTATCGCCAGCGCCCGCACGCACGAGGAGGCCCACCGTGTCCGTTGCTCGTCCATCTCTAGGTAAGCTCACGCCCGAGCCCGTTCAGCGATTGGTGATCGACGCCGCGAGCCGTTGGCCGCACAAGGTGGCGATCGTCGATGACGAGCGGAAGGTCACGTTCATGGAGTTGGACGTTTACACGGATCGCTTGGCGGTCGCGCTGCAGGGAATAGGCGTTGGCAAGGGCGATTTCGTGGGGATACTTGCGCCGAACTGCATAGAGTTCGAGGTGGGGTTCTTCGGCATCCTGAAGGCAGGCGCGACAGTTACGACGATCAACTCGGGGTACAAAGAGCGCGAGATCGCGGCGCAGCTAAACGCGTCAGGCGCGCCGGTGCTGATCGTCCACGAGAGCTTGATCGAGATGGCTGAGGCGGCCGCGAAAGACACGCCAAGCGTGAAGCGGTTGATCGTGATCAACGACAACGCGGACGACCCGAGTTCGTTCTGGGGCATGATCGATGCGGCAGAGGGCCAGCCGACGCCGGTGGAGATCGACCCGATCAACGATCTGGCCGCCCTGCCCTTCTCCAGCGGCACGACGGGCATGAACAAGGGCGTGATGCTGTCCCACGAAAATCTGCACGCCAACGTTCGCCAGCTAGCGGATCGCGGTGAAGGCAATGCGGTAGTGCACGACGATGTCGTGTTGGTGCATCTGCCGTTGTTCCACATCTACGGTATGACCGTGCTGATGCAGCAGGCGCTGTACGTTGGCGCAACTCAGATCATGATGGGCCGATTCGACATGTCGGATTTCCTGTCGCTGATCCAGTATCACGGCGTGACGGCGCTGTACACGGCACCGCCGGTGGGCGTTGCCCTGTCGCAAACGCCATTGCTAAAAGACAACAGCCTGCCATCGTTGCGCTTCATCATGTTCGGCGCTGCACCCATGTCCGCCGAACTCCAACTGCGGATCGCCGCTCGGCTGGGTTGCATCGTGATTCAAGGCTACGGGCTGACGGAGACGTCGCCGGTCACCCACATGGACTTCACGGACGAGCGCATGAAGCCAGGGTCCATCGGCCCGATGCTGCCTGACATCGAGCAGCGGGTAGTAGATATGGAGACGGGCCTGATCGACCTGGGCCCCAACGAGTTGGGCGAGTTGCTGATGCGCGGACCCAACATCATGCGCGGCTACTACAACCAGCCCGAGGCGACGGCGGCAGCGCTCGATGCCGATGGCTGGTTCTACACGGGAGATCTGGTGAAGATCGACGAGGACGGCTACGTGTACGTGCTCGACCGCAAGAAAGAGTTGATCAAGTACAGCGGATTCCAGGTGCCGCCCGCCGAGTTGGAGGGCATCCTACTAGAGCACCCCGCTGTGGCGGATGTCGCAGTGATCGGCAAAGAAGACTTAGAGCACGGCGAGATACCGAAGGCGTTCGTGGTGCTCAAGGCTGGCTCGGCAGCCAGCGCTCGCGAATTGATGGACTTCGTTGGCGATAAGGTCGCGACCTTCAAGCGTGTCCGCGAGATCGAGTTCATGGACGCGATCCCCAAGAATCCGTCAGGCAAGCTGTTGCGCCGGGTGCTGGTAGAGCGTGAGCGGGCGAAGAACAATGGCTAGCGAGATTCGATTCGGAGTCCAGTACAACGGTGTTTCGATGGCGTCCATCATGGGCCCCATCCCTTTTGCTCAACAAGCAGAGCAATGGGGATTCGACGCGTATTTCGTCCCCGACCTTGAGACATTGTCGTCACTAGACCCGATGACCCTGCTGGCGTCGGTCGCCCAACACACGAACCACATCATGTTGGGAACCGGCGTTCTTGTCGTGCCGTTCCGCAGTCCTTATCAAGTGGCCAAGGTTGCCGCGTCGGTCGATATTTTGACCAACGAGCGCCTGATCTTGGGTTTGGGCGCAGGCCTGCTGCCGAAGGATTTCGCGGTCGAACAGGTTGACCGGCGTAAGCGAGGGAAGATCACCGATGAAGCGCTCCGCGTCATCCGCAGCCTGTTGGCGGGCGACACGGTGAACCACTCAGGCGATTACTACGAAATGACCGATACGCATCTTGCCCCGGCCCCGACTCGGCAGATTCCCATCTGGCTCGGAGGATCGTGGAACGACGGGTTCGCCGATGCGGTGATCAACCGCGTGGCGACCCTCGGTGACGGGTTCCACCCGACCGACGTCCCCGTGGAAGGGTACGCTGCAGCGATAAGCCAGATCGAGGGCATCGCCGCTGGCCAAGGGCGGGATGTCGATTTCGACTGGGCCTGCAACATGTGGCTCAACATCGGCGCTCACAAGAACGATGCGCTGGCCGCTGTTCAGTCAGCGCTCAATAGCAGATTCGGAGATGATGCCTGGGAAGCGCATCCAGAAGACTGCTACGCGCTAGGGACGCCCGCAGATTGCATCGAGACCATCGAACGCTATGCGGATATCGGAGTGAGCACGTTCGTGATGAACGTGCTCACCAGTCCCGAAGACTTATTGCCAACGCTGGAAACTTTCTCCAAAGAAGTCATTCCCCACTTCCGCAGGTAGCAGAAGGCTGCTACATCAGCGAGAAGCCGCTGACGCGCCAATCGGGTTCGATGCCGGGGCCACGTCCATCGGTGATCCAGCCTGCCTCTTGCAGCAACTGTTGGCTATAGCCGACGCGGCCTGTCATGGTGTCCAGCGGCTGTGTCGCTAGCAGCAGGACGGCTTGGGCGAGCATGTCCGTGGGCTCACCGCGAGGGTCGTCGTAGCCAGTGACGAGGTTGTGGTAGACGGTGCCTGGCGTGGCGACGATCAGGGAAGGGGCGACGGCCGCGACGCCGACGCCTTCGGGGTAGACCTCAGCCGCAAGCCCCTGGGAGAAGCGCTCCAGCGCGGCTTTCTCCGCGCCGTAGCAGGAGCTGCCCTTGAGGCGGTACTCCTCGCCGAAGTCGCCCTCGTAGGGCCCTCGGCCAGGGCCGATGGCCGCGACCGACGAGGTGCTGACGATGCGTCCATCGTGACGCGGCAGCATATCGGCGAGCACGAGTTGGCTAAGGATGAACGGCGCGTGCACGTTGATCGCCCACGACCGCATCCAGCGGTTCACGGCGAAGTCCTTGATGGCGACGAAATAGCTGAGGGCGGCGTTGTTTACCAGGATGTCCACCGGCCCGTACGTGTCCCGCGCAGCCTGCACCAACGACTCGCACCCTTCCGGCGTGGAGATATCGCACGGGAACGCGGTCGCGTCGCCGCCCGCCGCCGTGATGCCGGCGACTGTGGTGTCCAGCGAGCCCTCCAGAGGGTGGTCACCTTCTTTGAGCGTCCGCGCTGCCGCGATAACCCGCGCGCCCTCGCTTGCCAGCACCGTGGCGATCTGCGCGCCGATGCCTCTGCTTGCTCCCGTCACGATCGCTGTCTTGCCGTCGAGTTTCCCCACGCCTGGCCTCCTGAATCACGCATATCAGCGCGAGCAAGCAGCATACCGTGACACGCCCGGTTCAGCGAGAGCAAACCAGGGATACAGCAACAAGACTTGGCATCGGGTACCCAAGCACGGTAGGGTTGGGCAACACCATGAGAAACAAACTATTCGACACCTTCGACGCAGCTGTCGCGGACATCCCCGATGGGGCATCAATCATGTTCTCCGGCTTCGCTGGGCCCGGGACCCCGCGCTACCTGATAGAGGCGCTGCATCGTCAGGGAGCCAAGGGGATCCACGCGATCTCCAACACGCCTGGGCGTTGGGGCGACAGTAGCTTGGTCGACCTGAGCCTGCTGGTGCAGGATCGACGAGTCGCCAAGGTATCGGCGGCGTTCACGGCCGCGACACATCCGTCGGCCAAGTTGCCCTTCACAGATCTGTACGAGGCGGGTGAGGTGGAAGCTGAGCTGATGCCGCAGGGCACGCTCGCTGAGCGCATACGCGCGGCGGGTGCGGGCATCGCTGGTTTCTACACGCCTGCTGGTGTGGGCACCGAGATCGCCGAGGGCAAGGAGGTGCGCACCTTCGATGGCAGGGTCTACCTACTGGAGTTGCCCCTGCCCGCCGACTACGCGTTCATTCACGCCAACAAGGCGGATGACATAGGCAATCTGCAGTTCAGGCTCACCCAGCGAAATTTCGGTCCCATCATGGCCCGCGCGGCCAAGATAACGATCGTCGAACTCGACGAGCCGATCGTCGAGGCTGGCGATCTGGACCCCGACTCCATCCATACGCCAAGCATCTTCGTGGATCGCATGGTGGTGATCCCTGCCGATGCACCCAAAGAGGTCAAGAACCAGCGATGACCGAGAAACAACCGCTCGACAGACAGACGATGGCCAATCGGATCGCGATGGAGTTCCAGGATGGCTGGGTGGTGAACCTGGGCATCGGAATACCCACGCTGTGCTCGAACTTCGTGCACGTGGACAAAGAGATCGTTTACCAGGCCGAGAATGGCGTGGTGAATTACGGGCCCATGGCCATGGATGGCGAAGAGGATCTGTGGCTGGTGAACGCGGGCGGGCAGTACGTGCTGCCGCAGCCGGGCATGGCAACGATGGATCACGCCGATTCGTTCGCGTTGATCCGCTCGGGCTACGTGGACGTGACGGTGCTGGGTGCGTACGAGGTCGCGGCCAACGGCGACTTCGCCAACTGGCGCGTGCACGGTCGCAAGGGCGGCGGGATCGGCGGGGCGATGGACCTGGCCGTCAGCGCGAAGAACGTTTACGTCATCATGGATCACACCACGCGTGACGGGCAGGCTCGGCTCGTTGAGCGCTGCGCGTTGCCGCTAACGGCGGTGAGCGTAGTGAAGCTAATCGCGACGAACTATGGGCTCGTCGAGGTGACGCCATCGGGGTTCGTTCTCAAGGAGATCGCGCCCGGATACGAACCAGCAGAGGTTCAGGCGCTGACAGGCGCACCGATGGCCATCTCACCTGACCTACGCGAGTTTCAGGTCGCCAGCTAGGCCAGCTAGCCCCACTAGTCCAGGACGCGTTCGATGAAACCGACGGCGAGCGAGAGACCTCGCTGGTCGATGCTGTGCGGCAGGCCAGGCAGGATGTGCATGGACACCGGTACGCCGACCTCCTCGAATCGCTTGGCAGCGAGTTCGGTTTCGCGTGAGTCCAGCACCAAGTCAGCGTCACCGTGGATGAGGATGAACGGTGGCTTGCTCTGCATCTCGTCGGCCAGCGTGCTACCAGAGAACATGGCACCGCTGAACCCAACGACGCCCGCAAGCTGATCGGCGCGGCGAGGCGCGACGTGCATCGACGTTATGGTGCCCTGCGAGAAGCCCATGAGGACGCACTTGGATGCCGGCAGTCCGAACTCCTCCAACAGGCCGTCGATAAACTCGTTGACGATGGGAGCAACCGATTGCAACCCAGGCTCACGGCTCTCCATGCCGTCTACGACGAACCACTGATACGCGCCCCCGCCAAGCGCGACGGGGGCGTTTGGGGAGTGGAATGCGGTGTCGGGGAAGTGCCCTGCAATGGCGTCCGCCAGGCCGATGAGGTCGTCGCCATTGGAGCCACGCCCGTGCAGCAGGACAACCAACGACTTGGGCGCAGCGCCAGAACGGGGGGAGCGAGACGGGCCGGATAGCGTGGTCACAGAAGCACCTCTAGCAAGCAGTGCTCAGAGTCTACAGCGGTTCATGCCCAGGCTGAACATGGTGCCCGCTGAACCAGATCGAGACCTGTGGGATAATGGCGCCATGGCTCAGCAGACACGCAAACCTTTGAGGGAAACGGAACAACGCGGCTGGCGGATGTCCCGCGCTGCCGAGAACTACCTCCTGTCGCTGGCGATCCTTCAGGAAGACGGCGTTTCGCCACACGTGAGCGAACTCGCCAGCTACTTGCGCCGCATCCCCGTCGAGGAAGAGGTCGGCACCACGCTGGCGTCGGTCTCAGGCATGGTGCAGCGGATGGCCAAAGAGGGCTTGGTGCAGGTGACCAAAGAGAAGAAGATCGTGCTGACACCCGAAGGTCACGCGCGTGCTCGCGACGTGGTTCGTCGGCACCGATTGTCGGAGCGCATGCTGGTGGACATCCTTGAGGTGCCCATCGAGCGTGCGGAGTCCGTCGCGCACCAACTTGAGCATGCGATCTCCCCGGAGCTTCTCGAGCGCATCGAGTACAAGCTAGGCTTCCCCGACACGTGCCCGTACGGACGCCCGATCTACCGCGAGGGCGATCAAGGCATACGTGGCGAGGCTCCAGGGACGCTGCGGCTCAGCGAGGCGAAGGCGGGCAACAAGTACGTCATCATGCGCGTGCCTGACGAGGACTTCCCGCTGCTGTCGTACCTGGTGGAGAACCAGATACTGCCGGGCCGCGAGGTCGAGATCGAAGACATCGCGTCCTACCGAGGCGTGGTCGACCTGCGTCACAGCGACATCCATGTGTCGCTGGGTATGGAAGTCGCGGCTCGCGTGCGAGTCCGGCTTCTTTAGCTCGTAAGCTAGCGCCACTAACGCTAACTTATCTCGCAGTGGCCACTTTTGATCGGCGCTGCCTACGCACCACTCCTAGTCTCGTTTGCCCCTCCTGCGCTACCCATCGCGCTACTCGCCCTACATATCCGAGGGTGAGCCAACTACTCAGCGTCGAGTGAGGTTACTCACCGCCGTCGACTTCCTAGGTTCACGCGAAGACGAGCAGTTCTAACGATGGCGTCGCGCTGTTACCCCGATAGGTTTGGTCCATCAACCAGCCGCACTGCGGCAAAGGGGCTAGACCATGACAACGCAAACGATCGTACGCAAAAGCAGCAGCATCAGTTTTGGGATCGCCGGGAAGATCAGAGCCGTGCTTGGGTACATGGGGCTGAAGGCCAACGAGTTCTACGATTTAGTGGTGTGGGCTCGCGAATCTGCGGAGATCGAGGAGAAGTACTTCGGCTACCGCGTCACCCGCGACCTTGACAGGGAGCGCTAGACGAATAGCATCCCGGGCGTCAACCGCACCGGATCGGGAGTTCTATCGATGGCCACAGACAAGCAACAAGTGATAGAGGGCCTGCAGCGGGTATTCGTTGGGCGAGAAACGGAGCTCGGCCAGGTGGTCAATGCCTTCGATCGTGCAGTCGATGGCCATGGTTCGCTGGCGCTGGTCGTTGGCGAGCCTGGTATCGGCAAGACGACACTGATCGAACACCTCGCTCCCACGTGGCGCAACGGGGTGGCGAAACGCTGGTCGGCCATTGCTATGAGGAGGGCTCTCTTTCCCTCTCATACCTACCCTTCGTTGAAGCGATGCGAACCCACGTGCTGGTGAGCGATGCGGACACGCTGGTTGCAGAGTTGGGTACGACCGCCGGCGACATAGCGCGCATCGTCCCGGAGACCCGCGACAAGCTGGGCATCAACCCAACGCTGGCAACCGACCCGGACGAGGACCGCTATCGCCTGATGCAGTCGGTTGGCGATTTCCTGGGAAAGATCGGCGAGAGCAAACCTCTGTTGGTTGTGCTCGAAGACCTCCACGATGCGGACACGGCGACCATCGATCTGCTCAAGTTTCTGTCACGTCGGCTTGAAGGCACTCGTGTTCTGGTCGTCGGCTCATACCAAGATATCGAGGTTGACCGCTCCCACCCCCTTTCCTCGGCCATCGCCGAACTTCGCCGGACTCCGTCGTTCATGCGCGTGCCGCTCCGTGGCCTCACCGTGGAAGAAGTGGGCAGGATGATAGGCAGCATGTCCGGTCAAGAGGTGCGCTCCAGCTTGGCGGAGGCCGTTCACCGCCAGACAGAGGGCAATCCGCTATTCGTTCAGGAGGTGCTACGGTACTTCGTTGAGCAGGGATTCGTGAAGCGGGAAGGCGACAAGTGGGTCGGTCAATGGCGTTCCAATTCGGGGGAGCTCCCTGAGGCTGCCATCCCGGAAGGCCTTCGGGACGTTATCGGCAAGCGTCTGTCGGGACTCTCTGAAGCGTGCAACCTGACCCTGGCCGTAGCTGCCGTTGTCGGTCGCGACTTCACGCTAGACGTGCTACGCCGGGTCGTTGGCCTGTCGGCTGACGAACTCGCTGAGCCGCTGGATGAGGCGCGGGCTGCGGGGATCATCGAAGAACGGGCTACCCCAGGCGGCAACGTGGCCTATCGCTTCGCGCATGCTTTCTTTCGCCAGACGCTGCATGACGAGATGGGTCCTGCCCGGCGCATCCGCGTCCACCAACAGGTAGGCGCAGCCATCGAGGAGGTGTTCACGCGCAGACTCGACGAGCATTCCGCCGAGCTAGCAGAACACTTCTCCCACTCATCGTCGGAAGAAGATCTCAAGAAAGCCGTCGCCTATGGCGTACGCGCGGCAGAACAGGCGATGGCCGTTTACGGCTACGGCGAAGCCGTTCGGCTACTGGACCAGGCGATAGACGTGCAGGACATCCTCGACCCTGACGACCGCGAGATGCGATGCGACCTACTGCTCGCGCTCGGGGACGCCACCATCTCTATCGGCGATTTCGACCGAGTCAACGACACGATCGCAATCGGGGCGTTCCTTCTCGCTGAGGCCATCAGCGACTCGGTGCGTGCATCCCGGGCTTGCCAGTTGGCGTTCTCAGGTCTCGCGGACGCTCAAGACTTCCAAGCCATGAGGATCTGGTCCGACAGGGCGTCCGGCTACGAGGGGATCGAACCTGCCGTTAGCGCCAGAACCCGGGCCATGATGGCCATGGTGCTGCGGCATGAACAGCGTCGGGGCGAATCCCGAATCGCACGTAAGGAAGCGGTCGACTACGCCCGTGAGTCGGGCGACAGAGACACCTTCCTGGCGACCGCCAATACCTACCTCATGCTCCCCACCTCCCCCGAGTTGGAGCGAACCAAAACCGCGCTGGCTGACGAAGCGCTCTCGTCACCGATCGAGCAGATAAGCATCCGCAGGCGGGGGTTCATACTCTGGAACGCAGCGCTGGAGGCCTTGGCGTGGGGCGACCGCGAACGGGCGGAGGGGTTCCAAGCTCGCCTTCGAGACCTGGCCGAACGCACGGGCCACCGTGTCCCGCAGCGCTGCCTAGCCCGCGTCGAGCATACGTTCGCCATGGTGGAAGGCCGATTCGATGACGCCATCCTGTTGGAAGGCGAAGAGATGAACCACGTACTGGCGGGCTGGGGATCGTCCATGGGAATCGCAGCTAAGTTTCACCTAGGACTGACCGTAGACGTGCTAGGCGGCGGGGGTGCGGTAGAGACTTCGCGATTCTTTCGAGAGCGCGAGGAGATCCTTGCATTCGCGGCGTCAGGCCGGATCGAGGAAGCGAAGGCCAAACTCATGCCCTTATTCGACGCCGACCGCCAGCTTGAACCTGACGCCGGTCTCGACACCGACGAGATGGTCATCACGTTGGAGGCCGCGTTGCTCCTTCGGGAACCCAGCGTGGTCGACCACATGGCGTCCCTCTTGGCAGCTGAGCCCGCGCTCATCACGCACAGGTGGTCGGGGCCGACGTGCGTCGCGCGTGTACTCGGCGGCGCCTCGTTGTTCCTCATGCGTCAGGAAGAGTCGGGGGCGTACTACCAGCAGGCGTTAGAGGTCTGCAACCGCATCCAATTCCGCCCGGAGATCGCGCTCGTTCGGCTTGGCCAAGCCGAACTTATCGCAAGTCATTACCGCAGCGATCTACCGGAAGCGGTCGTACACCTGGGGTTCGTGGTCGCTGAGTTCACGGAGATGGGGATGCAGCCCGCGCTGAACCGGGCTGTAGCGCTCCAGGAGCGACTTACTTCGAAGCCAAGGCCCGTCCCGGCATACCCAGACGGCCTCTCCGCACGAGAAGTCGAGGTGCTTAGCCTCGTCGCCGCAGGGCGCACCGATAAAGAGATCGCGGACCAGCTCGTTATCGCGGTGCGCACGGCCAGCAATCACGTGGGCAACATACTCAATAAGACAGGGTGCTCCAACCGCGCGGAGGCAGCCGCGTACGCAGCGCGGAACGGCATCGGCTGAGATCTCTAGCACCTGCTAGCTCGTAAGCTAGCCCCTGAACTTGGGCAGTACCTCGTTCTTGAACCGCTCCCACTGGGCGAGCTGATCCCAGCCAGCAAAGCGAACGACCAAGTGGTCGGCGCCAGCGTCACCGAACTCGCGCATCTTGGCCGCGATCTCGTCCGGCGTACCCCAAGGCCCCCATCGGTCTCCCCAATGATTCAGGCCGTAGTAGGAGACGAGGAAATCCTCGGCCTCTTCCTTCGCCTTGGCGTGGTCATCACCGATGTGGACGGTCATGTAGTAGACGTGCTCGAACGTCGAGAGGTCACGCCCCTCGGCGACGACCAGTTCGTCCACCTTGGAGACGGTAGCCGCGAAATCGGCAGGGTAATCGCTGATGCCGATGATGCCGTCGCCGTGGCGAGCGGCACGCAGCACCTGGCGTTCTGATCCTGTGTGGTAGTGGGTCGCTAGCAGGATCGGCACGCCGCCAGGCTGCACGGGGCGGGGGTTGAGCGTGACGTCGTCTAGGTTGAAATGCTTGCCGTTGAACGTGACGTGATCCTCCGTCCAAAGGCGCTTCATGACTTGCACCATCTCGGTGAAACGGGCCGCGCGGGTCTTGGGGTCGACGCCTGCGGCGATCCAATCCTGCGCTTGCCCCGGCGTGAAAGCTCCACCGACGCCTGCGCCTATGACGATGCGACCGTGGGACAGGATGTCAGCCGTGGCTAGGCTGTGGGCGAGGGGCACGGCGTGGCGGATGGCAGGTAGCATGACGGCGGTGCCGATGCGCACGTTTTTGGTGCGAGCCGCGATGGCGGACATGGCGGCGACCGGCTCCAGGCGAGGCTTGGACACGAGGCTATCGCCGACCCACACGGAGTCGAGGCCTGCGTCGTCCACACGTTCAGCCAACTCCAACATCACGTCCGCGTTGGCCGGTTCGCCCTTGCGTATCGCGCTCATCACCAGCCCACGGGTGCCGAGCAGTATCCCTATCTTCGTCGCGTCCCCTGCCATTAGGTGTTCTCCTTAGTTGCCCGGCTGTCCTCCAGCCAGGCTTGCCAATCGTAGAGCTTCTGGGCGAAACCAGCGATGTTTTGTTTGGCCCAAATCATGTCGTCGAACGAATCCATATCGAACGCCACGCGCGGCAGGTCGAGCGCCGTGAGCGTCGCGCCGACTTCTGCTGCGGCGGCTGTGTGCTTGGCGAAACTGTCCACGCCGAGCCGAGGGGCGAACGCGCAGGCGGCCGGGACGAGCAGTGCGTTCGTGCCGCCATCCGGTTCAGCGCGCACGCCTACCGGTTGCGTGTTATCGCGACTGTCCGAGGCTATGGCCAGTATGTCCTCAGTCTCAACTAGAGGCAGGTCACCGGGCATGAATAGCGCCGCGGAGCAGCCGTCAGCGTAGGCAGTCTGCATAGCCGACCAGACGGACGGATTCAGGCCACCGCCCGTATCTTCCGTCCACGTTCCGCCTGCGTCGCGGACGACGCCCTGCACCAGCGCATCACCACCAACGACGCGGACGGCGGCCGAGCCAAGGGCGGCGACAGCAGCACGAATCACGGTGTCCAGCATGAGCAGCGTGACGCTTTCGCATTCCAGCGTGGGGACGTCGGTCCACAAGCGTGACTTCGCCTGATCCAGTGGCTTCATGGGCACGATGACGCGCAGTGGGGGTACGGGAGCGCTGGCCACGCTACCTGCTCCAGCCAGCGATAAGCTCAACGATCTCGCGAGCCAGTCGTTCTTTGTCGAACTCGGTTTGCATAATCGTGCCGGTCACGACAGCGCGCATGCCGCACTCCTCGATCGCGCCCGAATGCTCGCGGTCGACATCGTCAATGACGAGCGCATCACAGAGACCAACGTAGCGGCGAGCGACGCCCACGCAATTAACCTCCTCGCCAAGCTCCCCCATCATTTTGGCAGCCGGCCCCTTGAGCGCTTGGCCACCGACGATCGGGCTGACGGCGATCCGTGGGCCAGCGAAGTTTGCGATGGAGTCACGCACGCCAGGAACGGCGAGTATCGGGCCGACGCTCACCAGGGGGTTGGAGGGGCAGTAGACAATGGCGTCAGCGTCCCGGAGGGCGTCGGCGAACGCGGGGGATGGCTGCGCAGCGTCGGCGCCGTCGAAGCGGACGCCCGTGATACGCGGTTCGCAGCCACGATGGACGAAGTATTCCTGGAACGCCAGTTCGCCGGAGTCGGTGATGGCAATGGTGCGGACAGGGGCGTCGGTCATGGGGACGACAGCGCACGTGATACCCAGGTGTCGGGTGATCTCGGCAGTTGCCTGCGACAGGGACATGCCATCTGCGAGCAGCGCGGTGCGCCGGATGTGGGTGGCGAAGTCTAGGTCGCCCAACCCGAACCACGTCTCTGCACCCAGCCTACCCAGCGCCTCAAGCGTCCTGAAGCTATCGCCAGCGACGCCCCACCCGGTGTCGGGGTTGGTCAGGCCAGCGAGGGCGTAGGTCACCGAATCGAGGTCTGGCGAGACGTGGAGCCCGTGGAACGTTTCGTCGTCGCCAGTGTTGACGACGACGGTGAGGTTCTCGGGCGGCAGGCCGCGTGCCAGCCCAAGGGCCAGCTTCGCGCCACCGACACCACCAGCTATCGCAAGGATCTTGGGTTGGGGCATAGCCGGGTCAGTTTACCTAAGACCCGCGCTTGATCTCGACCCACGTTGGCCCTGTGAGCGTAGGCGCTCGCTGGCCGGTGTAGCGCCATTCGTCGAGCTTGATCAGCTCTGCGAACGACCCGAACCGCTCCGGTGCGTCGGCTTTGGCAAGGTCCAAGAGTTCCGGCTCCAGGGGTTCCGTCTCGAAGGTGTGCAGCGTGTGGTACAGGGTGTCCCGCTGTACGGGGACGCGGTTGATGTCGCGGATCCAACGGCGGAGTTCCGAAGGGGGTACGAGCTGGCCGTAGGACGCGCCAGCCGACGTGGAGATGCTCTCGTTCATCAGCGTGCCACCAACGTCGTTGCAGCCAGCGGACAGGAGCACCTGGGCGAGCTTGGGGCCTTCCTTGACCCACGAGCACTGGATGTTGTCGATCCAGCCGTGGAGCATGATGCGGGCGATGGCGTGCATCGTGATGACCTCGGCGCCAGTGGCACCTGGGCGCATCTCCGCTCCGGTGTCGCCCTCGGCGCGGGACTTGGCGATGGCGTCCGCGAACATGGGCGCCTCTTCGTGGACGAAGCTGAGGGGCACGAACTCGGTGAAGCCGCCGGTTTCCTTCTGGATGTCGCGCAGGTACGCCAGGTGCGCGGCGCGATGAGCGTTGGTCTCGATGTGGCCGAACATGATGGTCGAGGTCGTTGGTATGCCGACCTTGTGCGCGGTCTTGATGACCTCAGTCCACTGGTCAACGGTTATGCGGCCAGCCGCGATACGATCTCGCACTTCCTGGTCGAGGATCTCCGCGGACGTGCCGGGTAACGAGCCTACGCCTGCGGCCTTGAGCCCCAGCAAGTAGTCCTCGATTGAGCACTTGGAGCGGATGGACCCGTACAGCACCTCTTCGGGCGAGAAGCCGTGGATGTGCATGTCGGGCAGTTCTGCTTTGAGTTCTCGGGTGAGGTCGATGTACAGCGAGCCTTCCATCTTTGGCGGCAGGCCAGCCTGGACGCAGACCTCGGTCGCGCCAAAGTCTGAAGCTTCGCGCGCACGCCGCACGATCTCGTTGAGGGGGAGGAAGTAGCCCTCCTCCTGTCGATGGTCCCGCGAGAAGGCGCAGAACCCGCAACGCTTGATACACACGTTGGTGAAGTTGATGTTCCGGTTGATGACGTAGGACACGGCATCACCGTTCGTTCGCTTGCGGAGCTCATCAGCCGTCGCCATGATCGCGAGTAGCGCGGTGCCATCGGCGTCGAAGAGGCGAGTGCCCTCCTCCACGGTTACTTCGCCGCCGCCTAGCGACTTGTCGAGGATGCGAGCGACCTCGCTATCCACAGATCCGACCATCGATTCGAACGCGCCCCTAAGGTGCGAAAGGCTCTCTGCTTCAACCATCTAGTTCACCCACTCCAACTCAGGTCTTACGTATCCGTCAGACTCGGTCATCTCTGCCAAACGCTCTGCCAGCGGTGCGGCGAGCTTCCAGCCATGCACTATGTACTCCGGGTAGAGCACGGTGCGCTCGCGCAGTTCGTACCCCGCCTCAGCGGTGAGTTCCCGAAGCTGCGATATCTCGGGCCAAGCTGCTTCAGGATTGATGAAATCTTTGGTGAGCGGCGATACGCCACCCCAGTCGTTGATCCCCGCCAACAGGTAGGCGCCAGCGCCCTCCGAGTTGAGGTTCGGCGGCGCCTGGATGTTCATACCAGCGCCCAGCAACAACCGTCCGACCGCCAGCGTCCGCAGCATGTCCACGGTGGACGGCTCGTGCGCCTTCTTCATGCGCGTCGACGTCTTGGCACGGAAGTTCTGGATGATGACTTCCTGGATGTTGCAGTAGCGGTCGTGAACGTCCCTGATCGCCAGCAGCGAATCCACCCGCTCGTCCAGCGTTTCGCCGATGCCGATGAGGATGCCGGTGGTCACCGCCACGCCAAGCTCGCCCGCGGTCTCCAGCGTCGCTATGCGCATGGCAGGCTCTTTAGTGACGGTACCGTAGTGCGCGCCGCCGGGCTCGTGCAGTCGCATGCTGGTGCTCTCCAGCATGATGCCCATGCTGGCATTCCATTCAGCGATGGATGCCATCTCGGCGCTGTCCAACGTGCCGCAGTTGGTGTGCGGCAGCAGGCCCGTTTCGCGAAACACGAGTTCGCTGATAGCCGCGACGTACTCCGGCGTGCTGCCGTAGCCAAGGTCATGCAGCGTCTGCTGCATCTCAGGGTGGCGAAGCTCAGGGTGGTCGCCCAACGATATGAGCGCTTCTTTGCAGCCGAGTTCAGCGCCTTTGCGCGCAACCTCAACGACCTCTTCGGGCGTCATGGTGTGGACGCCCTTCTGGTTGGGGCCCTTCACGAAGGTGCAGTAGCCGCAACGATCCCGACACATGTTGGTGAGTGGCAGGAACAGTTTCCGGGAATACGTAACACGCCTGTGAGGCCGGACGCTCTCCGACAATTCGCTCGCCACGCGCATGACGTTCGCGAGTTGGGCGCCGGTGGCGCGCATGAGCGCATAGCCGTCGCTGGCGGACAGCGCTTCGCCTGCCAACGCTTTGTCGATGGCATCTGCTATCAGGGTCGAATCAACAGGGGCTTGGGCCACGGTTCGTATCGCCTCACCAAACGAAATAGTCCCCGCGCGAGTCGCAGGGAGAGGTGAGGCGCGATGGGCCTCTGCTCAGAGCCCCCCAATGCTACCATGCCGCGGTCGCGGTCTGGGCCACCGCATGGCCGTAAGCGGCGTTCGGCGTTTGAGACGGCGAGCGAGGCTGAGCCCTACGCGCCGACGTTCTTGTGCGAGAGCGGGGGGCGAGGTCGGTCTGGGCCACCGCTGGGCCGTATGCGGCGTTCGGCGTTTGGACGACCGGCGAGGCTGAGCCCTACGCACAAGCGCGGGTGGATGCTAGCGGGCCGGAGGATCAAGAAGGGGATATGGGATTCACGATCACGAGACGACAACTGCTGGGTAGCGTTGGGGTGCTGGCCATGACGGCGCTGGCAGCGGGATCTGCGAAAGTGCTGGATGAGTGGATCGGCGATCTGGGCGCGATGCTGTGGATCACATGCGCGTTCTTGATCCCGTATCTGATCGGGATCGGGCTGCGCCAACGCGCGGCTGGCACCCAGGGACGCCTGATCGGCGCGCTGGTCGGTGCGGCAACGGTGGTACTGCCAACTGTCGGCTACGCGCTAGTAACCCAGCATGATTTGGCAGAGATTCAGTTTCCCCTGTTGTGGGCGCTGTTCACCCCACTGTCGCTTGCCCAAGGTGCAATAGCCATGCCAGTTGGGGCGACTGTCCGCAAGTCGAGGGCGAACTAGGTCCTCGCACGACCGGGTGCGGCGTCGGGCGCGGCCGACAACCCAAGTGAGTAGGCCTCCGCGCAAACGAATCGGGAATCGATCCGGGGAGACAAAGATGAACATCAACGATGGCAAGACGATCTCAGTGAACGTTGGCGGGACGCTGGTGGAGACGTTCTACTACCAGGCTGGCGAGCCTACCAAGGGCGACCTCTTGCTGATGCACACGGGAGGCGCGGGCGCGTCGGCGTTGATGTGCTGGTACTTGAACTTCAATGCTTTCGTCGACGCGGGGTATCGCGTGACTGCGCCGGACGCGCCAGGGTTCGGGCGCTCAGTGGTAGTAGGCGATGGCAATGTGAAAGCGACCGACTTCGTGCCAGCCTTCATGGACACGCTGGGGATCGCTCAGGCCCACGTGGCGGGGAATTCGATGGGTGGCGTGACGCTGAGTCACGTGGCGGCGGAGCACCCTGAGCGCGTGCTAAGCCTGACGCTCAGCGGCGGCGAGCCTAGGGTGGTGACCGATGCGGTGATGGCGATAGGGTCGCTTGGGGCCACGCCACGCAACAATTTCGTCCGTGAGATGTTCGGCAAGCCTGAGTTGATCTTCGAGGACATGCGGCGCGCGACTGCCGATTTCGTGTTCGATCGCGATCTGCCTGCGGTGGACAAAGTCACGCAGATCAGGCTCGACACGCTCGCCGAACCTGGTGCGTACGAGCGGGCGAAGACCGGCGCAGTGGGCCAGGTGGCCCGGCGCGCAAGCAGTGCGAGTGATGCTGATTACCTAGCGACCATCCAGGCTCCGACGTTCCTGCTGAACGGTCGCGATGAGCCGTGGTTCTACCCTGACGAGCATCGTGCGGCACTCACCGACGCGGCGATGAAGGCAGCGCTGGTGATCCCGAACTGCACGTCGACGTTCCTGCCGTATTGCGGGCACTGGCCGCAGTTGGAGCACCCTGAGCGCTACAACGCGCTTCTGGTGGAGTTCCTAGCCAGCGTCTAGCTTATGGACGCTGCGCCATCAACGACGATGACCTGGCCTGAGATGAACGATGATTCATCCGACGCGAGGAACAAAGCAGCGTTGGCGGTGTCCTCTGGCGCACAGTGGCGACGGAGGGGGATGTGGTCCGTTTGCGGGTTGTTGGTGCTCTGTCGGGGAACGCGGAGTTGGCCGGGGCCGTAGGCGATGTAGCCGGGCGCGATGGCGTTGCACCTGACGGCCTGCGGGCCGTACTCGACGGCGATCTGGCGCGTGAGGCCGACGACGCCCATCTTCGTGGCAGCATGCGCTGCGTGGCCCTTAGAGCCCCTGATCCCTGAGACGGACGATACGTTGATGATGCTGCCGCCGCCGTTGTCCTTCATGGCACGCAGCGCGTGCTTGCAGGCCAGGAACGTCATCGTAAGCTCGAAATCCACGACGAACTTCCAGTCGTCCAGCGTTAGCTCATCAGCCGAGGCGAACTTGACCAGGCCAGCGGGGGTGTAGATGGCGTTGAGCCCGCAGTACGACTTCACGGCGAGGGCGACCATCGCTTCGTTGACGGCCTCTTGCGTAAGGTCGCCAGAGTGCACTGCTAGTTCGGCGCCACTGGTCTTGATGAGCGCAACGGTCTCCGCTAGGCCTTCGTCGTCCTTGTCAGCCAAGACGAGCCGCGCGCCTTCTTCGGCGAACCGCTGAGCGGCGACGCGCCCCTGCCCGCTGGAGGCACCCGTGATGATGACCGACTTGCCATCGAGTCTTCCTGGCATCTTCGTCTCCTCGCGCGCCCTAGTGGTGACCGCTAGACCTTGGCGTTTATGCCGTCTCGAACGTTCTCATCTTCGTCGAACTTGGTTCCACGTTGAGTCTCGCCGGTGTAGGAACGGACACGATACGCTTCACCCTTGTGGATGATGACCGGGATGGTGCCTTCCATGAGGTCAACGGCGGCTGTCATGAGGATCTTGCGGGCGCCTTCAACCGCTCCGTCGTTGGGGCCGAGGGTTTCCTGCGAGCGGTCGACGATGGTGCCCATGCTCTCCTGGCAAGCGATGGCCATCTCGAACGATGTCCTGAATCGATCGGCGAAGGGCACGAACGTGCCGTCGGCACGCTTGCGCTCCTGGAAGCCGTTCTCGCGGTTACGTGAGCGTCGCAGCGTGCCTTCGGTGAGCTGGGGGTGAACGCGCTTGCCTAGGCGGATATCGTCAAGGACTTTCTTGCTGAGCTTGCGCTTGGGGTTGTACGTGACGGCGAAGGCCATGGTGCTTTCGTCGTCGATGGGCACCCAGGCCACGCCTTCCAGGATGCCATCGGCATCTGCGGGGGCGGTCGTGTAGAAAGGCATGAGCCAGTGCGTTACTTGGAGCTCGGGGTTCACGTTGCCATCGGCGTCCAACGCGGTACCGATCAGCAGGCCGTAGTCGGTGGACTTGGCCTCAACGGTGTGGGACGGCTCGTTGTCCAAGATCTCGGCCTTGTCCATTGAACCAGCCTTCTCCAGTGCAGCGACGCGGCTGGCGTCCAAGCCACCCTCAACGCCTTGCATGTAGTTGCACTCGACCAAGAAGCGCGACACGTGACGCTGGTCTCCATCCACGCGGGTGTACTCGAACTCAGGTAGGTCGGGCACGTCATCCTGAGGGCCCAGGTAGGCCCAGATCATGCCGCCGTACTCGGTGACCTTGAAGGCAGGAGCCTTCACCTTCCAGAGCGGGCTGTCCACGGGCTCCATGGGAAGATCGAGGATATTGCCATCAACATCGAACTTCCAGAGGCAGCGAGGGCAGTAGATGCCGTTTTCCTGGCTCATGCCCTGGGACAGGTCTGCGCCCCTGTGGGGGCAGCGTGCGTCCAGCAAACCCAGCACGCCCGCCGTGTTGCGCCAGGCTACGAAATACTCGCCCAGCACGCGGACGCGCATGGGGTCGCAATCGGGTACGGGAAGCTCATCAGCGATGAGGATGGGGAACCAGAAACGGCGCAGCAGGTCCCCCATGGGGGTTCCTGGGCCGACGCGGGTAAGTAACTCGTTGTCTTCACGGGACAGCATGTCTAAAACACTCCGTGGTTGAGGTCAACGGGCAGTTTATCCCACGTTGATGAACGTTGGAGTTCCAGCCGCTAAACTTATGGCTGAGGCACTTCTCCCTTGATCGAATTCTGGCAATCCCTCGCCCTCATCGCAGTCGCTGAGATGGGCGATAAGAGTCAACTCGTCGCGCTGGCGTTCGCGACCCGCTTCCGAGCGCGCGAAGTGATCCTGGGCGTAACAGTCGCGACGCTTACGGTGCACCTGGGCTCCGTGTTCTTGGGGCGCGCCATCGATACCGTGTTGCCGGACCAGGCAGTGACGGCGGCAGCGGGGCTGGCCTTCATCATCTTCGGCCTCTGGACGCTGCGCGGCGACTCACTGGACGACGACCCGTCGGCGAATCCGTCGCGCTGGGGGCCATTTCTCACGGTCACGGCCACGTTCTTCGTGGCGGAGCTTGGCGACAAAACGATGTTGGCGACCATTACGCTAGCCACCGGCGGGGCGTCGCTGGTCGGCGTGTGGCTTGGATCCACGGTCGGCATGGTGCTGGCGGATGCTGTAGCGATCGTCGTGGGGATGGTGCTGGGGAAGCGCATTCCTGCACGGACGGTGAAGCTGGCGGCTGCCGCGATATTCTTGGCCACGGGCGTCGTGACGTTGGGGTCGCTGGCGTTCTAGCAGACGCGTGGGCGTGCCCTGAGTTTGGCGACAGGGGCAATGGCGTGATTGCGCCCACTCTCCCAGAACCCTATATCTCGTTTGCACTAGGCCTGACAGGAAAGTGAGGGGATGCATGTCCCCCGGCCTTGAGCATTGCGCAAGCAACGATAGAGGGCCGGGCGGGCGGGAAGACTCACGTTTATCCCCGATAGCCCGTTAACAACGTTGTGTCACCAAACAGCAGCCAGTGGGTGCAGGGAACGCCCTGCCTAGGCGTAGTGGTCGTAGATGGCCTGCCACGTGGCGAGCTTGAGCTTCACCTTGGCCTCGACGGTCTGACGGACCAGCGCTTTGTCGTAATCAGTCTTGGCGAGCCGGGCCACGCCATCGGCAGCCGCCGCTGAGTGGTCGACGTCGACGACGCCGTGGATGGTGAAGAACCGGAGCGCATCCCGTGACAGGTTGTAGGGGGGCTTGGCCAGGTACTCGGCCATCTCCAGGGAGTAGCGCTGCACGATGGTCTCGTCGGACATGGCGCCGCCTTTGCCGACTGCGGGGCTGGAGAAGATGACCGGGCCCGCGACGATGACGCTGGTATGGGCGACGACTTCAGGCAACGGGATCATGTTGGCGAAGTCCTCTTCCGTGAGCCCCAGCGAGAGGCCGAACTTCTTGCAGAGATCGGGATGCGTGACTTCGGCGTCGACTCCCATGAGGGCATCCATGAACGCTTCGTCGCCGTTGGCGCGCAGCATGCGCAGAGCACCACCCTTGAGCAGTGAGCGGTTGAACCACGTGTGCTGGAGGGAGAACCCTTGCATGCGTCGCGTGGTGAGCGTTCCTGCACGCAAGTCTCTGAAGTACGGCATGTCCAGCAATTGATCTGCCGCAGGCAGCACGATGTCCTTGAGTAGCGAGTCCACGAACGAGCGGTCGACTGTCTCGGTTGCCATCGGGTTCTCCTATCGTTTGCGTATCGGCGTAGCGGCCAGGGACGTGGCGAGATTGTGCCCACCCTCCCGGAATCCTCATACCTGGTATGCACTAGGCGGATGGGTAC